>JAAZAR010000065.1 GCA_012514235.1 Actinomycetota bacterium | reverse complement strand
GCCTGGCCGCCTTTCGCGGGGTCTTCGGAACGAGGCGCTGCGGAAGCACACCCGCAGTGGCAAGGTATTGCGCCGTGACCGAGCGACGACCGCCCGGCCGGGTGGGCCGGTCGCCGCACGCCCAGAGGATGTATGCGCGCAGCGTGCGGGCCATCGCCTCCTTGCGCGGACGCATGAAGCGAGGGCCGGTGCGCTTCAGTTGGTCGGCAATCGCTGAGGCGAGCACGGTCGCGGCCACGGCTCGCTGGCCGCGGCTCAAACCGAGTGCGCCGAGCTGGTCGATCTGCTGCAGGGTCAGCGCCCACGTCTTGTTCGCTCCGGAGGCGTGCCTGGCGACGACGACGTCCCAGCCCAGCTGGCGCTGGAAGCGCTGCTGTCGGAGCAGGGTCTGCAAGCGACGTTCCGAATACAGGCGGTCGAAGGACCCGCCCTGCCGGAAGGCACGATCAAGCGAGGTGCAGTCGCGCCAAGCGAGCAGCACCCAGTCGGGAATCGAGGCGGCCGTGCGGCTCACCTCGTAGGCCGAGCTGCCCCATCGGGACAGTGCAGCGCGTGAGTCGGGATAGGTGCGTTGCAGATGGCCGATCGTGTCCCTCAACGAATACTGCAGGCCGGCGACTGCGTCACGTCCCGATCCCTTGAGGGGCGCGAGCACGCCGCGACGGGCAGCGGGAACCCCCACTGGGCCAACGGGCCCGTCAGCCCCAGACGCCAGGTGTATTCCAGGCGGCGCTGAGGAGGAGGTCGCGGTTCTTCTTGGCGGACGGGGGGCCGGACAAGGCCGCTCCGGCCCCATAGAACAGAGTCCCCGTCGTCAAGGGGCCGCGCAGCTTCCCGACGCCTCGCAGGACCTTGGCTGCCCCGCGACTGTCTGCTATGCGGAGTCCCCGCCGCGCAAGACTCGGATTCCCATGCTCAAGCGCGAGGCCCAGATCGCCCGCCGCGCCGCTCAGGCTGGCTGCTGATGCGAGCGCGGTGCTGAGGCTCGGATCGCGGACGAGCTCACGGACGTCGAGTGCGCCCTGAAGCGCCGACAGTCCGAACCCGGATCCATCGGGAGCGGCGTGCTGGCGGTACCGCCCAGTCTGGTCGAAGTAGCCACGCTGGTACGTTCGGACAGTGCTCGAGGCGCTCCGCTGGTAGGCCGCGATCTTCTGCCCGGTGCGGCTTTGGTAGGTGCGAGTCGCCTGCAGCGCGGCAAGGTCGACGGCTGCGCGGCCCCATGCCTGTGCGTGGTCAAGGTAGGGTGCCCCCGCGATCCACTCGTTGCGGGCGCCCGTGACGTACGGCAGAACGTTGCGGTAGTAGTCTTGGGCAAGGGGCTGCCAATCGACGCCGCCGCGCCCGCTCACGCCGCCCCCTCCCCGGTCACGTACTCGACCGTCACCGTCGCCGACGCGTCGCCCTTGTCGCAGGCGAGGAAGGGGGCGGTGACGGTGACCACGCCGGGGTCGTCGACCACCGGCGTCTCCCCGAGCAGGCGCACGTCGGGGAGCGTGACCGTGAGGCTCTCCTTGGTCGTGCCGCTGATCGTCCGTCCCTGGCAGTTCAAAACGAGCGCGCAGGGAGCGTCACCGTAGAAGGCGCTTGCGAGTCCGTCTGCGCTCTTGAACTCGGCGACGAGCTGCCCGGAGAGGCTTCGGTAGCCGGTCTCGAGCGGCTCACGCTTGAGCTGCGAGCTGTCCAGGCGGTAGGGGTGCAGGTCGAGGGCGTTGTCGGCCGTGAGGCGCAGGGCGAGCAGGTGGGCCACCGTGACGCCCGCCACCGTGAGCGTGGCCCGCGCCATCGGGCTCTCCGAGGCGGTCTCGGCGTCGTAGGCGAGCGTGTAGGGCACCTGCGTCGCCTCGGCGTAGGTGATCGAGCCGGCGAGCGCCGGTCCCGGGGCTCCGGGCGGGTTTGCCGGGTCCTTCATCTCGCAGGCGTCGAGCTCGAGGCCGAGGAGCAGCGGCCGCCCGAGGACGGCGTCGAGCTGCCAGCCCGCGACCTTGCAGCCGAGGGCGGTGTAGGGGCGCAGGGCGCTCATGTCGCTCTCGGGCACGGCCTTCTGGACCGAGAGCGCAAGGCCCTTCAGCGGGGCTGGGGTCGAGGTGTACCTGTAGGCAACGGTGGGGCTGCCGCCGAGGTTCGTCTGCACCGCCGAACCGAGCATGTGCTTGAAGAGCAGGGCGAAGCCCTTGGGCATCACCTCGAGGGTGAGGCGCCCGCCGGCGTCGCGGCGGTAGAGCTTGCGGCGCGGGCCGGCGGGGTAGTAGTCGCCGGCGCCGATCATGGCGTCCTGCAGCACGTCGTGCTCGAGGCGCAGGCTCTCGCTGACGAACTCGTAGCCGCGCGGGAAGCCGCCGCTCGGTGTGGTGAATGTCGGCGCGAGCGTCCCGTACTCAGTCTCCTCGGCGATCGCGAGCTTGCCGGCGACTCCTGATCCAACAGTCATCAGGGTCTCCTTGTCGTAGCGATGGGCAGGATGCTGCCGCTCAGCAGGTCGCGTCCGCGGTCACGTACTCGACGCGGATCGCAGGCTCCCCGGTGCCGCCGTCGCTGGCGCGCAGCGCAAGGAACGGGATGGTGACGGGCGAGTCCTCGGCCGCGGCAAGCGGCGGCGTGTCACGCGGGAAGCGCACGTCGGGGATCGTCACCTCGAGCGACTCACGGACGTCGCTGCTGATGATGCGGCCCGTGCAGCGCAGGCGCAGGGTCACGGAGCGGTCGCCGAGGTGCGCCTGGAGCATGTCCGAGACGGTGGAGAACCTCGCGACGAGCTGTCCATAGATCGCCCGGTCTCCCTTTGGCTCCGGCTCGGACAGCAGCCCATCGACATCGAGCTCTGCCGCGAGGCCCAGGACGTTGTCGCAGCTGATCCGCCCTGCGGCGATGGTCGCCACTGCGACGCCGTCGATCAGCAACTCGGCCGACCCTTGTACGTCCGGGTCGGACGAGTCGGCAGGCAGAGTGAACGGGGCAGCGGTATCCGGATACTGCGGAATGGCGAGGGAAGGGGCGTCACCAGTCTCGACCGTTCGCGCGTCTACCTGCATCACCGCAGTCGCGGGCCGACCCTGGGCGAAGTCGAGCTGCCACGCCGTCACCTTGCAGCCGAGGAGGTCCATCGGCTGCAGGCCTGGAGTCTCTGCGTCGACGATGCCCTTCTGGATCGTCAGGGAGTGGCCGGGGCCGCTCAGCGTCGCCGGCACATGGATCTGCCGGTACGCGGCCGGCTCGCCGCCGAGCGCGTCGTTCTGCGGCGAAGCGTCGGGCTCCGAGCCGAGCATGTGCTTGAAGAACAGCCCGCAGCCGCGAGGGCCGATCTCGATCGCGATATGGCCGCCCGAGAGGCGACGACGCAGGGCGCGCTGCGCATCGGCCGAGGTGTACTCGCCGACGCTGACCCCCACGTCCAGGTCGCGATCGGCCGGGGCGCGCAGAGATTCGCTGACGAAGCGCACGCCGCGGCTGAGGTCGGCGGCGCGCGAGCCGTAGCTCGCCTCCTCGCCGACAGTGAGTTGGGCCGTGAGCCCGTGGTCCGCTGACATTGGGACCTCCTTCTTCCGGTGGTTGTGGACCAGCGGGCGGAGGCTAGCGCCGCAGCGAGTGGGCGCGAACGCGAACTGGCGGGTTGACGGGCGGGACGCCGAGGTCATATGGGCGCGCCCTCCGGGCGCCGCGCCACTACAGCTCCAGCCTGGTCCTCGCAACCCGGCTTCTCGCGTTCGCTCGTCCCAGCCCCAGGCCTACGCTGCCTCTCGACACGACCGAAGGAGGCAGCATCAAATGAAGCCAGAGCCGCGACGCAACCCCTCGGGCTCCCCACAGTCACGCCGGCCCCGCGTGACGCATCTCCCCGCTCTGCTGCCTCCGCGCCCGCCCGACGCGGTCGTGCTGCGTCCCGGCCGGGCGGCTCTGGCTTCGCTGCCTTCTGCTGACGCCCATCGTCGCGAGAGCACACGCGGCGGCGTTCTGGAGCTCCGGCCGTGACCGGCTACCAGGTCGCCAGCCTGGTGGCCGCCCTGCTCGTGAGCGGCCCCGTGGCCAGCGTCCTTGTCCAGGCGGTCAAGTTCGTCGCCCCGACGCGGCCCTTGCGCTTGGCTCTCGCCGTGGGCGTGTCGCTCGCCGTGGGTGTGGCGCAGGCCTGGATCGCCGGCGCGCTGCCCCATTCCGGGAGCGACCTCACGCCGGAGGCGGCATTGGCAGCCACCACCGCCGTGTTCGTCGGTGCGACCGGCTTCTATCGCCTGTACTTCCGTCGCAAAGCTGCGAGGAGACGTCTCAAACCGCACGACACCGACGACTGACTTACTAACTAAGCAATAAGTGCCGAAGGAATAGGACCTCAGTACGG
>JAAZAR010000159.1 GCA_012514235.1 Actinomycetota bacterium | reverse complement strand
TGAGGTACTCGAACCGCTGCAGGCTGCCCGCGAGGGCGAAGTAGAGAGAGCGCAGGCCGAGGATCGCGGCGATGTTGCTCGTGAAGACGACGAACGTGATGTTGGAGACGGCCAGCACCGCAGGCACCGAGTCGATGGCGAACACGAGATCCGCGGATTCGATGGCGACCAGGGCGATCACCAGCGGAGTGATGAAGGCCTTGCCGGCGCGACGGATGACGAAGCGTTTGCCCTCGTAGTCGGCGGCCACCGGGAAGAGACGCCGCGCGAAGCGGACCATGGGGTTCTTCTCCGGCTCGACCTGCACGCCGTGCGACCGCACGAGCCGGTAGGCGGTGTAGACGAGCAAAGCTCCGAAGACGTAGACGATCCACTCGAAGCGGGAGATGAGGCTCACGCCGGCGACGATGAAGGCGCCCCGCATGAGCATCGCGCCCAGGATGCCGTAGAACAGCACCTTGCGCTGGTACCGCAGCCCGATGCCGAGCGAGCCGAACACCAGCAGGAAGACGAAGAGGTTGTCGATGCTGAGCGACTCCTCGATGAGGTAGCCGGCGAGGTACTGCTGCGCCGCCTCGCCGCCGTACCACGTGTACACGAGGCCCGAGAACCCGATACCCAGTGAGATCCAGACGGCACTCCACGCGTAGGCCGTGCGTGTGCTCACCACCTCGCCCTTGCGGCCGACGAACCCGAGGTCGATAGCCAGCGCGGCGGCGACGATGGAGAAGAAGACGATCCAGTGCAGCGCCTCGCTCTCCCCGGTCACGGATGACTCCTCATGCGATCTCCTTGTGGTCGATCTCGCGCCGGCAGCGAAAAGACCTCCGGCACGCCTCGTGCCGAAGGTCTTGCCGTTCACCGGCGCGACCGGGGCGATGGGCCCGTGATGACGATCGCGCCTCTCGTCCTCCCGGACGAGTCGGCTACTCCCCTACGGACCCCGAGCGTACTCGTCCGCCGGCGCCGTGGCAAGCGCATCGCCCGCTGTGGTCGATCGCGACAGACGTCAGGGTGAGCCACCCTGACGGCGGCGGCGCGACGTCAGTGGTCGCCGCCGTGCCCGCCATCGTCGCCTCGGTGGTCGCCATGGGCTTCGGCGGGCGCCGGAGCGGCGGCGGACGGGGCATCTCCGGCGTCGTGGGCGGCGCCCGGCGCCTCGAGATGGCCGCCCGTCTTGCGGTGGTCCGCCGAATCGTGCTCGCGCTTGTCGACGTGCTCCTCGCGGTCCGACTCGTGTGCGGGGGCGTGGCCGTCCTCGTGCTCCTCGTCGGCAGCGTGATGGTCCGCGAGGCGGGCGGCCACGAGCGCCCTGTGCTCATGCCGATCGTCGGTGCGGGAGTGGCCGTCCGGCGTCTCGGGTCCGGTGCGACCAGCCGCGACCGGTGCGGGCGAGGGAGGTGTCGGTGCGCCGCCGGAGAGCTTGACGGCGGCGGCGCCTCCGCCGGCTACGAGGGCGGCGCCGGCAGCGACCACCGCCGCCTTGGTCGTCGCCGCAGCGCCGAGCTTGGCGAGCAGGCCGGCGGCCGGCGCCGCCGCTCCTGCGCCGGCCGCCGCCCCGGGATCCAGCGGCATCACGTGCGCCGCCGTGGACGGATCGAACCCCGGTGCGCCCGCCGGGAGCGCCGGGGACGCCTGCAGCGCGAGCGGCAACGCCTGCAGGGCGGCCGGGACCGGCAGTGGCGGCAGTGCCAGGGCAAGGTTGGCGGGCACTGCCGCATCGTCGCCGGCGGCGGCCACGAACGCCCGCCTGAACGAGGCTCTCGCGCGATGGACCAGCACGTCGGCTGCGGGTCGGGACACCCCGAGCACCTCGGCGAGTTCCCGTGTCTCGAGTCCCTGCAGGTCCTTGAGGACGAGCACTGCCCTGTACCGTTCGTTGAGCGCCGCCAGACCGGCTTCGATGAAGCCTGCGGTGCGGGCCTGCTCGAAGGGGTCGCCGGCGGAAGCCACGTTCTCTTCTATGGGCTCCGTCCGCCGCCGGCTGCGAAGCCGGTTGAGGCAGGCGTTCGTGGCCACGCGGAACAGCCAGGCACGCAGACGTACGTCCTCGCCCTTCGCCGGCGGTCTCTCGAATGCCGTGAGGAACACATCCTGGGTCACGTCTTTGGCCTCCTCGCGGTCTCCGAGGATGCGGGCACAGAGGTTGTAGACCGCGGGATGGTAGTCGTCGTACAGGCGCGTCACTGCGGAGCGGTCGCGCCGGTGCAGACCGCGGACCAGATCGGGATCGGTGGGGTGAGGCGGTGCGCTCATCAGGTTCCGTTCCCCAGCATACTCACAACCTCTGCGCCGAGCACCCGTTGTTCAGTCGTGCTCGCCGCCGTGGTGGCCACCGCCGTGCCTGCCGTCACCGCTGTGGCGAGTGCTGCGGTCGGCCTGCCCGCCGCCGTGGTGAGCGACGTCGTGCGTCCGGGTCGAGGCGCGAGAGGCCGTGCCGGCGTGCCCGTGCGTCTCGTCGGCGTGGTGCACGCGCGCTCCTGCTGCGGACTCGCTCTGTCCGCGTACGGCGTGCGCGCCGGCGTGGGTGCGGCTGCGGTCCTGGGCGTGATCGTGGTCGCGTGCGTGGTCACCGCCGTGCGCAGGCTTCTGTGCGGTGCGGGCGACCTGAGCACGCCCGTCTCCGCGGTGGTCCGGGACGGCGTTCAGCAGGTTCGCGAACTGCTCGCCCGAGAGGGTCACCGAGCCCGAGTGTGCCGTCGCGGCCTCTGTCTGGCCTGACGCCTGGTGCGCGCCGACACCGTCTGCGAGTCGCTGCACGCCTGCCGTCGCGGCCGTGGTGAGCGCGAACACGATCACCGCGGTCGCCACTATCGTCCTGATCGCCTTCATGGGTCCTCCTCGTGGGACTGGGCGTCGTCACCCGTTCCAACACACGAGGGTGCCGGTTCTTACACCGGGCGGGACTCTCCGGCTCGAAGGCAGCCCGCAGGCCTGAGGGCGCGTCGGCGCGCAGGAGACTCAGTCGAACGCGCCGGGGCCGGCGGACGCCGCCGGTCCTAACCGCGGGCGCTTGGCGGACGCCTGCCGCGGGAGGCTCTCCGCAGGCCGAGCGCGGCGAGCTGGCGGAGCACGTCGTCGGCCTCGCGCTCGACGAGCGCCGGGTCGCCGCCGCGCCGCGCCAGCTCATCGAGGACGTGCGCGACGGCCGCGTCGTAGTCGCGTCTGAACCGCGCGTTGAGGTCGTGCCAGGGGATGCCGGCCATCGCGGCTACGGCTGCCTCGTCGGCGTGGAGCTCGCCGCGCTCGAGGAGGACCGCGAGGATCGGGTAGCCGGCGTAGCCCTGCCAGTACGAGGCGTTGTCGTTGGCGGCGACCGTACGGCCGTCGTCCGCCCACGTCACGTCGTAGGTCTTGTCGCCGCGCGACGAGGTGACGGTTGCGGATACCGGTCCGGTGAACCGGACCCGGCCGTCCGCGACCGCCGTGAACGCCTCGAACACCTTCGCTCTCGGCGGCTGCTTCCAGAGTCCCACGGGCGCCTCCGGCCGTCGTGAGCCGGCATAGCGGCCGGCTCCCGCCTCGCCTGCACCGTACCCGGCGAGGCCTGAATCCGGACGGACGAAGGCCCGCGGACGGAGGCTGGATGCCCGCGGGCCTTCGTGCATACGTCGTCCGGCCCCATGCGGCACGGGCCGTCCGCACGGACTGGCGCTCAGGCGGCCATCCGCTCCTTCTTCAGCTTCTGGAACTCGCTCACCATCATGCGGGCGCGCTCTTCGTCGATCACCTCGCGCGCCTTCTGGAAGATCTCGCCCTCTTCCTCGACCACGTGATGGAGCACGAGCTCCTTCAGCACCTGCAGCTTCGCCATCCACTGCTCGCTGTCGGGCTTGTTGCGCGAGAGTTCCTTGATGAAGAGGTCGGCCGCGTGGTGCTCCTCGTAGCCGAGGAGCGCGGCCTCGAGCGCGCCGTCGCCCTCCTTGAGGGGTTCGTAGAAGACGTGTTCCTCGGCGCGCGCGTGGGCGGTGAGCTCCCTGCTCAGCTTGTCCCACGCCCCGGACCGGTCGCCGCGCCCGCCGATGATCTTCTCGAACAGGCCCTTGACCTCTTCGTGGTCCTTCTTGAGACGCTCGTAGATGTCGGCCTTGCCTGGTCCGGTCTGCATCGCGACCGCGGGGATCCCGTCGAGCTCCTCCGCCTTCTCCGTCACGAGCGTGGACGGTGCCTGGCTGCCGTTGACCTTCTCCATGTAGCCGAAGGAGAGCCAGTCGCCCGGCAGCTCCTGTACCGGGACGAACTCCTTGTCCTGCGGCCGCAGGTCGACCTGTGACTCCAGCACCTGGTTCACGTACTCCTTGTTGGGTTCGAACACGATGAGCGACGGCACCACGTCGGAGCCGAGCACCTCGTGGATGTCCCGGCCCTCCATGGTCTGCAGGAGCTCGGCGCAGGCCTGGAAGTGGCCGATCTCCTCCTCGCACAGCTGCTCCCAGATGCGCTTGAAGCGTTCGTCGGTCTCCGTTTGGGCGTTGCTGTAGTAGAGGTACGCCTCGTTCAGCTGCATCAGTGTCAGCTTCTCGAGGGCCGTCTCGCTCGGATCGCCGCAGTCCTCGTACTGGCTCACGTGCTGCTGCTCGATCTCGGCGATCTCGGTGTAGAGCTTGCGGGCCATCGGGTTCTCGTACATCTGCCCGTGGTCCTTGTAGAACAGCATCGTCTGCTGCTCACCGTTCACGATGGTGTGGTAGTTGAGCTTGGTCTTGAGCTCGGCGGACTTCGCGTCGAGCTGGCGCCTGATCTCGTCGAACGGGTGCCGGTGCTCCTCCGCCGTAGGTCTCCCCGGCTTGATCTCGGTGAGCCCCTGGGTGACCTCGTTCGGGTCCTTGCCCTCCATGAGCTCCATCAGGCAGCCGTAGCGGAACAGATGGTCGAAGTCCTCGAGCAGCGCGAAGTCCAGCACCTGACGGAAGTACTCGTCGGGCTCGTTCTGGGCCAGATTGGCGGTGAGGTCGACGGCCACCTGCTCGTAGCCGATGGTGGTCTCGACGATCGTCGCGTTGCCCGGGTTGAGCCAGTTGATGAGCTGCTGGTGCTGCGAGTCGAGGCGACGGACCAGAGCCAGCTTCCGCCTGCAGTCCTCGTCCTGCGTCAGGCGCGCTGCGGCGTGGGAGAAGAGCGTCGCACCGTTCTCGATGCCGTTCATCAGGATCACTCGGCAGCGCGTGTACGGGTGCACCGTCAGCTTGTCGTACGGCTCCTGGACGAGCTCGTCCCAGCTCCGGACTTGCTCCTCCAGCGGTCGTCCCTCGAGATCGAACGGTCTGAACTCCTGCATGGCTGCCTCCACGTGGTCGCCCTGGCCCCCCTCCCTTTCACGGTTGCCGTACTGCGCCGCAGTAGTCCGTCGACGGGCTTCGGCGGTCCTGTCGAGGTCCGCGACCTGGCTGTAGAATGGCCGGACCGGATGCGTGCGCGTGTCGACGCAGGCAAACGAGCGAGGTCACATGAGCAAGGATGCAGGACGGTCTGATGCAGGACGGTCTGGACGGACCGGGCTTTCGCCGGCAACGCTGGCCGTACGGGCGGGCGAGGACGCGGCGCGTGCTCACCGCGCGACACAGGTACCCGTCGTCTACAGTGCCGCATTCGGCTACGAGGATGTGGACACCTGGGTGGACACGGCGTTGGGACGCCGCGAGGGGCACATCTACACGCGCAACACCAACCCCACCGTCGCCGCGTTCGAGGAGAAGGTGCGCATCCTCGAGGGCGGAGAGGCGGCCACCAGCTTCGCCACGGGCATGGCCGCCGTCAGCAACACCCTGTTCGGACTCTTGACGCCCGGCGACCGAGTGGTGAGCGTCAAGGACACGTACGGCGGCACCAACCAGCTGTTCGTCGACTTCCTGCCCCGCTGGGGAGTCGAGGTCGAGTTGTGCGACACCACCGACTTCGGGCAGATCGAGGCGGCCATCGCCGAGGGGTGCCGTCTCGTCTATCTCGAGTCGCCCACCAATCCGACGCTCAAGGTCATGGACATCGCGCGCCTCTCGGCGGCCGCCCATGAGGCGGGCGCGGTCGTGGTGACCGACAACACCTTTGCCACGCCCATCAACCAGAACCCGCTGGCGCTGGGATCGGACCTTGTGCTGCACAGCGCGACCAAGTTCCTGGGCGGCCACGCGGACGCGCTCGGCGGCGTGCTCTGCGGCCCCGCCGAGCTCATCAAGAAGGTGTACCACTACCGCGAGATCACCGGTTCCTCGATGGACCCGATGGCCGCATGGCTCATGGTGCGCAGTCTGAAGACGCTGGTGCTCAGGGTGCAGCGGCAGAACGAGAACGCGCTGGCGATCGCTCGCTGGCTGTCGGAGCAGCCGCAGGTGGAGGCGGTCAACTACCCGGGGCTCGAGTCGCACCTGCACCACGACGTCGCCGCGCGTCAGATGCGGGGGTACGGTGGGATGCTGAGCTTCTCGTTGCGCGGCGGCTTCGCGGCGGTGAAGCGGGTGCTGCCGCGGCTGCGGCTCGCCCATCTGGCCGCCAACCTCGGCGCCGTGGAGACGCTCGCCGGCGTGCCGGCCACCACGAGTCACGTCGAGTGCACCGTTGAGGAACGCGCGGCCATGGGCATCCCGGAGGGGCTCGTCCGGTACTCGGTCGGGATCGAGGACGTGGGCGACCTCATCGCCGACCTCGACCAGGCGTTCGCCGTCGCTTGACGCAGCCGGCCGCGCGGCCGGCGGTGCCTGGGCACCGCCGGCTCGTTAGCCGGCGGGAGGAATAGGTGACCGACCATGAGTCGGCGGACTGGAGGAGACCCGTGACCGATGAGCCGCGCGAGGACGAGGGGAACGGCGCTCCCGGATCGGACGAACAGACCGAGGTGACGCGCGCGGCGCCGGCCGAGGCGGAGCCGGCCGCCGCCGCGGCAGCGGAGACGCAGAGCGCGATCGGGCCCGAAGAGGCGGTCGCGCTGCGGGGCGACGAGGCGACCGTGCTCGCCCCGTCCCGCAGGCGTCGCCTCCGCAGTCTGCTGATCGGGGTCCTCGTCGTCCTGACGTGCCTCTCCGTTGTCGTGACCGGGCTCACTCTGTGGAGCCACTACACGGTCATGGACACCGAGGGCTACATGGCTCTCGTCGGCCCCGTCGGCAAGGACCCGAAGGCGATCCAGAGGCTGAGCGAGTACATCGGCGGTGAGGTGGTCTCCGTCACCGACCTGCAGCGGCGCGTCACGGAGGCGCTCCCGGCGCGGGCGCAGCTGTTCGCCGGGCCGATCACCGCCTACGTCGAGGACTTCATCGTGCGGGGCGCGCGGAAGGTGCTCAGCTCTCCGCGCGCCTATCAGCTCTGGCTCGAGGTCAACCGCGCCGGTCATGAGAAGGTCGTGGCGCTGCTGCGTGGCGAAACGACCGGCGTCTACATCCAGGGCAGTGACGTGAAGCTCAACCTGCTGCCCCTGATCAGTCACGTGATCGTGTGGGTGGACGAGCGGCTGCCGGGCGGGTTGTCCGACAGGCTGGGCCCGCCCGTCATCGCGCCGGGCGCGACGCCGGAGGAGGGTATCCGGCAGATCGAGGACTGGTCCGGCAGGACGCTGCCGTCGGACTTCGGCCAGATCACCCTGCTGCAGTCCGATGCGCTCGGTCCGGCGCAGACGGCGGTCAAGTGGTTCGACCGCCTCACCTGGGTCCTGCCGATGGTGACGGCCGCGCTCGTCGCCGCCACCATCTGGCTGTCCCGACGCCGCGCTCGGACCGCCATCGCTCTCGGTGTCGGAGCGGCCGTGGCGTTCTTCATTGCGCGGGTGATCGTCGCGCGCGCGTCCCTGTATCTCGCGGACCAGGTCCGGGAGGGCGAGGGCCGCCATGTCGTGCGGGAGGTAGTCGACGCAGCGCTCGGCCCGCTCACCGCGATCACTGTCTGGATCTGCGCGATCGGCGTCGTCGTGGCGGTGATCGTCTGGCTGCTCGGGTGCAAGGACGTGCGCGAGGTGGCCGTGGCCGCCGGCAAGCGGGCGGTCGGGCAGGCCGTCGACCTCGGCATGCCCGAATCACCCGTGGCGTCGTGGGTCGCCGCCCACGTCGTCGGTGTGCGCTGGGGCGTCCTCGCAGCCGGTCTCGTCGTGCTTGCGCTGGTCTCATCCTCCTGGCTTGGCATCTTCGTCACCATCGGGGTGGTCGTGCTCGCACAAGGCGTGCTCAGTCTTGTCGCCCGTCAGTGGCCGTTCGGCGCGCCGGGCGAGGACGGGCGGACCGTCGGCTGAGACGATCAGTGCGCTTCTACAGTGGTGCGCGAAGAGCCGGATGAGGCTGCCGGCGCCCGCTATACTGCCTCCATGCCCGACCGCCTCGTCCTCTTCGACATCGACTGCACCCTCATCGACGCGCACGGCGCAGGCGGGAGGGCCATCATCCGCGCCATCAAGGACGTCTACGGCGTGGAGGGCGAGCTGGGGGACTACTCGTTCCACGGCCGCACGGATCCGGGCATCATCAGCGACCTGGCCGCTCTGTGGGGGGCGGGGGAGCCTGACGCTGCGGCGTCCGCCGACGGGACCCAGCCCGAGGTCGTCCACGAGCTCGTTGAGGCGATGGGCACGCCTGCCGCGCTCATCGAGCGGCGCGTGGACGAGTGCATCGCGCGCTACCTCGACGCGCTGCGCGAGGAGATCGCGCGCGTGGACGTGGAGACGCTGCCGGGCATCCGGGAGCTGGTCACGGCGCTGGCGGCCGACCGGCGCGCGCTGGTCGGCCTCCTGACCGGGAACGTAGCGGAGGGGGCCCGTCTCAAGCTCGAGCCGACGGGCCTGCTGCCCCTCTTCAAGGTCGGCGCCTACGGATCGGATTCGGCGCTGCGCGCCGATTTGCCGGCGGTCGCCGTCGCCCGCGCCGAGAGGTTGCACGGCCGCCGGTTCCGCGGCAAGGACGTCGTCGTGATCGGCGACACGCCGGCCGACATCGAGTGCGGCGCCTCCCTCGGGGTCACTGCGGTCGCCGTCGCCACCGGCCGCTACTCAGTGGACGAGCTGGCGGCGCACGAGCCGGATCACCTGTACGCGGACTTCTCGGACTGGCGTCCCGCGTACGACGAGATCATGGGAGGCGCGCCGGACCGGACCGCCGGCTCGTCAGGACCGGCGGAGCGCGGACAGCGGAGCGAGATCGGGTGAGGGCGGCCGCCTCCGGCCCCGGGCCGCCTCGTGCGGTCACTTCACCGTGATCGTGGTGACCGGCGACTTGGCCTTGCCGCTCGAGAAGTAGTACTTCGTCGTCTGCTTCGGACTCACCGACTCGGTGTACAGCGAGTACCGCGCCGTGTGACCGCCCGGCAGCTTCTCGGCCTTTCGCACCGTCGTGACCTTGCGACTGCGCCAGCGGCCGTCGTAGTAGAAGTGCAGCTTCACGGTCGCGCCGTCGGCGAGCGCCGGGTAGAGGCGGCCCTTGAGGACGATCTTGGAACCCGCCTTGATGCTCACACCATCGCGGGCGGCCGGGCTGATGCCCATGCTGGTGAAGACCGCCCAGGCGCTGTTCAGCCCGAGCTTGACCCGGAGGGAGCCGCCGTCGATGTACGTGGTGCCCTTGCTGCCGATGACGGCGGCTTTCACGATCCGCGGCGAGACTCCGCGCTTGACGGTGTAGACGGCGCGCAGCGAGCCGCTGGCCCCCAGGCGGCCGCCGATCTGGGCCGGCGTGCGGCGCAGCGGCCCCCAATCGTGCAGGGTGCCGTAATAGTCGTACGGGTCTTCCACGCCCTTGAGGTAGGCGTACGAGCCGCCCCACACGTGCTGCGCGCTCTCCGTGTGCCCGCCGGAGCAGGAGAAGTAGGTGGCGACGATCGGCTTGCCGTTGAAGGTGGGGCAGACCCCGGCGGTCTCGCGCACCGCGGCGTCGGTGCGCGAGTCCTCGATGCCGACGCCCATGTAGGCCTGGTCGCGCACGTCGCAGTACACGTCCCAGGACTTCGACGGCTGCTTGCTGCCGAGCGCGAAAGCTCTGGCCGCGCAGGCCTGCGCCTTGACCGCCTCACGCGGCCAGCTCGGCGACACCTCGTGCGGCACGACGCCGCGGAGGTAGCTCTCCAGCGGCACGTGGTTGATCATCATGAGCCCGCCCTTGTAGACGACCTTGATGGTGCCGCGGTAGGCGCCGTCGTCGCCCAGGTCGGTCTTGGTGATCAGGCGCAGGGCGCCCTTGGTGGGCTTGAAGTGCGGCGCCGCCGTGAACGTCCGGCGCAGCGAGCCCGCCACGACGCGGTACCCGCTGCTCGTGTGGGTGGTGGTCGCCGTCGTGCCGCCGGGGATGGTCCAGGTGGCTCCGCTGCCCTGGACGGTGTAGGCGTTCGGGCAGCTCAGCTTGATGGCGCTCTGGCCGCTGCGGAGGTTCACCCGGATCACCGAGTTCTCCACGGTGGAGAGGGAGATCCCGGTGTAGTAGTGCTTGAGGATGTCCTTGTAGTCCCACCCGTGCTTGGCGTAGCCGTACGCGCCCCACTGGGACATGCCCACGCCGTGACCCCAGCCGTGCCCCGTGATGGTGAAGGCGTACTGCGTCGACAGCGCTGCTGCCGGGCCGGCCATGACGAGCAGCGCCAGGAGGGCGAAGACTCCCCCAAGGGTCAGCCTGGTCGGTGACGCGGCCTGCCTGGGGATGCGGATGCGAAGGGCGGGGGATGTGAGGCGGGAGGTCATCATGGGCTCCTGAGGCACGCACGCCTCCTCGGTCGAGGATACCGTTTGCCCCGCAGGCGGGGCAAACGGCCTGCCGTGGTCATGACTGCTTCTGGGATCGGTCGTGTTCTCCTCTTCGTGAGACGCAGGCGGCCGCGTGCGTCCTAGCGGACGGCGAAACGCGCTCCGCTCGGCGCGGCTTTGCGTCGGGCCGCCGGGGGCGTCGCCGTTGGTGACGTGGTAGCTTCTACCGTCAGCACAGGGGAATGGCGGCCCCGGCGGCGAAAGCGTAGTCCGGCTCCGCGGGCAGGGTGGTCGCTCCAGTGGCCGGTCCACACGCCGATAGCAGTACTCGAGATGAACACACGCACCCTCTTCCACACTCTTATCCTCACGACTCTGGCCCTGGCGGTCTGCCTCGCGGCCGCCGTACCGGCTGCCGCCAAGTCGTACACCGACGTGAAGAAGAGCCACTGGGCGTACAAGTCCATCTCGTCGGTGACCAACCGCTCCGCCAAGGGCCATAGACTGCTGGACGACTTCAAGACGCTGTTCCGGCCGGAGCGCGCGATCACGAGGCAGTACCTCGCGCGCTCCATCGTCCTCGCTTCCGGTCACTACGGCGAGAAGATCACGCCGGTCGAGATCAAGGACGTCCCCAGGGGGCACCGCTACCACACGGTGATCCAGCTGGCGGTGCATCACGGCTACATGGGGCTCGACCGGGACGGGAACTTCAAGCCGGCGGCCAAAGTCACCGCGGCCACGGCAGAGACGGTGATGGTCCGCTGGCTCAAGGAGCGGTACTCCTCCCACGACTGGTCCCTGCTCACCACGCTCGCCCCGTCCCGCTGGAAGCCCAACCCGGAGTGGCTGACCGGCGCGCCGTCCTACCTGCCGTCGCTCGTCGCCTCACGGCATCTCGAGCTGCGTTACAACCATCCCAGCGGAGCCGACGGTCACGAGACGCTGCCGAAGGAGCCGATCGACCGGGCCGAGGTCGCCTACATGTTCGACAGGGCCTACAAGCTGGCGAGCGGCTGGCAGCTCTACGGTCTCGCCGACTACAAAGACGTCAGCTTCCCCGTCCTGAGCAATCGACAGAAGCAGATCGTGCGCTACGCGCTCAAGTACATCGGCTACCCCTACGTCTGGGCGGGTGAGTATCCCACGCCGAGTTCTCCCTACGGCTACCAGAAGTCGGGCGGGTTTGACTGCTCGGGGTTCGTGTTCTACGTGATGAAGATGCACTTCAAGTACCCCATCACGGTCAATGAGCGCGGGGCCGCCGACATGGCCGCCCGCGCCAAGCCGCGCATCAAGCGCAGCCAGCTCAAGTGCGGCGACCTCATCTTCTTCGGTCCCAAGGGACCCGGCTCCAGTGTGGGCTCCATCTATCACGCCGGGCTCTACCTGGGTCGCGGCTGGTTCATCCACTCCACCGGTTCGAGCGACGGCGTACAGCTCGCCTCGCTCAACCACTCCAGCTACTACAAGGCCAACTTCGCCTGGGGAAGGCGCCTGCTCACCAAGGCCGAGCTTGCGCTTCCGACCCCCTCGCCGTCGCCCACCGTGTCGAGCACCGCCGCGGCCGCGCCGAAGGCGGAGGCGCCGGCTCCGCAGCCATCCCCGGCGTCTCCATCGGCATCCCCGGTGACGGCGTCCCCGGCGCCGCTCCAGCCCTGACGGCCGTCCCTGCCCGCGGACGCGCCGTGGACGGACGCGGACAACGGCGAACACGTCATCGTCCTACGCATCCTCACGCTACACTGCGGCCATGCGACCGTACGTGACCCGACGCATCGGGCTCCGCACCTGCAGGCTCGCGCTGGTGGCCGTGCTCGCGCTGCTCGTCGTGGTAGTGCCGGCGCTCGTCAGCGGCCCGGCGCTCGCGAGCGCGTCCGTCGAGCTGAGTGCGACGGCGAAGCCGGCGACCGTGGTCTTCCCGGAGAAGGCCGTCGTCGCCGGCGTGATCTCGGTCCCCGGCGCTGCAGTCTCGCTGCTCGCCCGGCCGGCCTCGGGTGGGGAGTGGATGGAGCAGGACTCCGCGACGGCCGGGGCCGGCGGTGCCTTCCGCTTCACCGTGGCTCCTGCGGTCTCCACGGAGTACCGCGTCCTCTACGGGGAGGACGGGTCGGCGGTCGCCCAGGCAGACGTGACGGTCCGCGTGCGCCCGCGCCTGACCACACAGTTCCCGGCCAGCCTCTGGCTGGGGGGTTCTGTGATCCTGCGCGGGAGCGTCCGGCCGGCGCATCCCGGCGGGACGGTGGTCATCGACCGCCGCGTCGCCGGCGCCTGGCAGCCTCTCCTGACGGTCACGCTCGACGCCGAGTCGCGCTTCGCGACGCGGTGGACGCCCACGAGATTCGGGTACTACCGTCTTCGCGCGCGAATGGACGCGGACGCCGAGCATGTGGCGGGCGTCGCCGCCCCGGAACGCGTGATCGTCAACCGGCCGAACGCGCACCGCGTGCCGATGCGCTTCGCGCACTACATCGTGATCGTGCGCCACGAGTACCGGCTGTACTACTACGAGCACGGAGCCCTCGTGCGGCGCTTCGAGGTGGCACTCGGGCGCCCCGGCTACCGGACCCCGCTCGGCCGCTTCCGCATCTACGGCAAGCGCAAGCCGGCCGGCGGTGCCCTCGGCTCCTGTGCAATGTTCTACCGCCGCAAGGGCGGCATCGCCATCCACGGCACCAACCAGCCGGGACTGATCCGTCTCCCCGCTCCGCGGCCGTTCTCTCACGGCTGCGCCCGCATGCTCAACCACCAGGCGCTCTGGCTCTACGAGCGGGTGCCGGTCGGCACGCGGGTGCACAATCTGCGCTGACGCACCCGGGTGGAGGCACGTGTCGCCGGGTCTGGTCCGTTGGCGCTGAGGTGAGGTGGCGCCGCGTCAGGCGAGCTCGCCGTACTGCCGCGCGTAGTAGGAGCGCCACTCGCCCGACTTGATGGGGCGCCACCACTCCGGGTTCTCGACGTACCACTGCACGGTGCGCGTCAGCCCCGCATCGAACGGCACGTCCGGGCGCCAGCCGAGCGCCCTGAGCTTTGAACAGTCGAGGGCGTAGCGGCGGTCGTGTCCCGGTCTGTCGGCGACGTAGCGGATGAGCTCGTCGCCCTTGCCGAGAAGCTCGAGGATCCGATGCGTGATGGTGAGGTTCTGCACCTCGTTGCCGCCGCCGATGTTGTAGACCTCTCCCGGCACGCCCTCGCGCAGCACGAGGTCGATACCGGCGCAGTTGTCCTCCACGTAGAGCCAGTCGCGCACGTTGAGGCCATCGCCGTACACGGGCAGGTGCCGGTCGTCGATCGCATTGGTGATGAACAGGGGGACGATCTTCTCCGGGTACTGGTAGGGGCCGTAGTTGTTGGAACTGCGGGTGATGAGCACCGGCGTGCCGAACGTGCGGTGGTACGCGAGCACGAGGAGGTCCGCGCCGGCCTTGCTCGCAGAGTACGGGCTGGAGGGGTCGAGGTCCGACTCCTCGGTGAACGCCCCCTCGTCGATGCTGCCGTACACCTCGTCGGTGCTGATCTGCAGATAGCGGGGGATCTCGAGCTGCCGCACGGCCTCCAGGAGCGTGTGCGTGCCGAGGACGTCCGTGCTGATGAAGTCCTGCGGCCCGCTGATCGAGCGGTCCACATGGGTCTCGGCGGCGAAGTTGACGACCGCGTCGGCGCCGCGCAGCGTCTCGCCGACGAGGGCGGCGTCGCAGATGTCGCCGCGCACGAAGGTGTAGCGGGGGTCGTCCTCGACGTCGCGCAGGTTCTCGAGGTTGCCGGCGTAGGTGAGCTTGTCGAGGTTCACGATCTCGACGTCGTCGTGGCGGCCGAGCATGTAGCGCACGAAGTTGGAGCCGATGAACCCGGCGCCGCCTGTGACCACCAGTCTCACGCTGACCTCCTCCTGGCCTGACGCCGCTCAGCCGAGCGGGACGAGCTTGTCGACGGCTTGTGCGACGCCCTCCGCCCAGTGCGGCAGGCGGGGGATGGGGCGCTCCGTGTCGAGCGCGGAGAAGGCCGGCCGGCGCGCCGGCCGGCCCGCCTCGCGCGTGGTGATGGGTTCCACCTCCACGTCGAGCCCGGCGAGCTGCACGACCTCGCGCGCCAGCTCGCACCAGGAGCAGTAGCCGCTGCCTGCCAGGTGGTACAGGCCGGGGCCGACGCCGCGACGGACCACCTCATCGACCGCCGCCGCGAGATGCGGGGCGTAGGTGGGCGAGCCGATCTGGTCGTCCACGACGCGGAGGGGCTCGCCCGTCCCGGCGCGCTCGCGCGCCGCGGCGAGGATGGACCTGACGAAGTTGTGGCCGGTCTCGCTGAAGAGCCATGCAGTGCGGACGACGAGGCCATGGACCCAGCCGAGCACCTCCCGCTCGCCGGCGAGCTTGGTGCGGCCGTAGACGTTGAGCGGGCGCGTCGCGTCGCTCTCCACGTACGGCGCGCCCTTCTGACCGTCGAAGACGTAGTCGGTGCTGAAGTAGACGACGCTGGTATGCGTGCCGCGCACCGCCTCCACCACGTTGCGTGTGCCGGTCACGTTGACCGCCTCGGCAGTCTCCGCATGGGCCTCGGCGCCGTCCACGTCCGTGTACGCGGCGCAGTGCAGCACGCAGTCGGGCGCGAAGGCGTGGACGGCCACCCGCAGCGCCTCGGCGTCCCGGATGTCGAGCGCCTCCTCGCGGTTGAGGAGCACCTCCCCCTCGAGGAGGTCGGCGAAGGCGGTCGCCAGCTGGCCTCCGCCCCCTGTGACGAACCACCGCGGCATGCAGCTCCGCCAGCCGCGCCTAGCGCAGCTTGACGCTCCAGTCGTACGGTATGGCGTCCGTGTCGTGGGGCAGCTCGCGCTGGTCCGGGTCGTCGTAGTCGTAGACCTCGGTGGGGGCGTTCACCACGTAGGCTTCCTCCGGCCCGACGCACTTCCAGCCGTGCCAGACGCCGGGAGGGATGCGGACGAGCAGCGGCCGGTGGTCTCCGATGAAGAACTCGTCGATCTGCCCGGGCGTGACGGAGGGCTCGTGCCCGGGCGCGGCCGCGTCGCCTGCGGCCCCGCGGCCGTCGAACAGCGCGAGCTTCAGCATGCCCTTGACGCAGACGATGTTGTCCCACTGCGCGTCGTGCAGATGCCAGCCCTTGACCACGCCGGGATAGGTGGTCGTCATGTACAGCTGGCCGAATCGGATGAAGAGGTCGTCGTCGCTGCGCAGGCACTCCATCAGCCGTCCGCGCTCGTCGGGGATGACCTTGAGCTGCTTGACCATGACGCCGTCGATCATGTGGCTTCTCCTTGCCCGAGCCCCTTACAGGATGCCGATCTGGCTGGAGTCGCCCACGAGGAAGCGGTACGCGACGGGACGGGCGTCGTTGTGGGCGATGACGCAATCACGACCGACGAGGCTGTCGGTCATGCGGGCGCCGAGGTGGGAGATCCGGCTGTTCTCGAGGACGATCGAATGCTCCAGCTCGGCGTGGTCGACGACGACGCCGTCGCTGATCGACGTGTACGGGCCGATGAAACTGTCGCTGATCCGGCAGCCGTCCCCGATGACCACGGGTCCGCGGACGGTGCACCGTTCCACGCGACTGCCGGACCCGATGACCACCGGGCCCTCGATGGTCGTCTCGGGCACGTCGCCCTGCACGTCGCGCTCGATGGTGCTGAGGACCAGGCGGTTGGCCTCGAGCATGTCCTCGAGCTTGCCCGTGTCCTTCCACCAGCCGGTGACCACGTGCGGCTCGACGCGGAGCCCGCGGTCGACCATGTGCTGGATGGCGTCGGTGATCTCGAGCTCGCCGCGGGCGCTGGGCGTGATTGCCTTCACGCTGGTGAAGATGGCCCGCGTGAAGAGATACACGCCCACGAGGGCGAGATCGCTGCGCGGCTCGGCCGGCTTCTCCACGAGCCGCGCCAGGCACCCCTCCTCGTTGAGTTCGGCGATGCCGTAGCTCCTGGGGTCGGCGACCTTCTGCAGCAGGATGAGCGCGTCGGGGGCGCTCTGCCGGAACGTCTCCACGAAGCGCCCGATGCCTTCCTTGAGCAGGTTGTCGCCGAGGTACATCACGAACGGCTCGGCGCCGAGGAAGCTCTCGCTGATGAGGACCGCGTGCGCGAGACCCAGCGGCGCCTCCTGCGGCAGATAGGTGACGGAGAGGCCGAACCGGCTGCCGTCGCCGACCGCCTCCTCGATCTCCGGGCGCGTGTCGCCGACGACGATGCCGACCTCGGTGATGCCCGCGGCACGCATGGCCTCGAGGCCGTAGAAGAGGACCGGCTTGTTGGCCACGGGCACGAGCTGCTTCGCGGCAGTGTGCGTGATGGGTCTGAGGCGGGTGCCCGCTCCGCCGCTCAGGATCAGGCCTTTCATGGGCGTGCCCCTTGTCCGCCCGTCAGATGACCTCGTCGCCCGTCAGCTCGTCGTCCGTCTCCGTGGAGAGCAGGTCCAGCACGTGATGCTCGTCGACGGCCTTGCCGACGAAGACGACGTTGGAGCCGGTCCACAGAGTGACTCGAGCTCCGACCGGCAGGCTGAACGCGTCGCCGTCCAGGATGATGTTGGTGAGCGTCGATCGCTCGATGTCGCGAGTCACCTCGGCGCTGTCGATGCGGAACGGCTCCGCATCGTCCAGCTGGAGACGAGGATCTCTGCCCTGGTCGATGATCACGGCGCGGAGTATAGCACCGCGAACTGGCCGAGCCGTGCACGAGATGGTTAAGTAGATGGCAGCACGGTCTGACCGTGGGGGGGAACGGAAGGAGAGAAGGTGGCTGCGTTACGCGTTCGATTGAAGAGTCGTCTGCTGGCGCTGGCGATCGTCGCCGTGCTCGGCACGGGGCTGGTGTGGGGCATCGGCAGCGCCGTGGCGGCGGACGAGAGTGCCTCGCCGGCAGCGGACAAGGGCAAGACGATCTTGCGTCTGGGCTGGACCAACGACCCGGACAACCTCAACCCGTTCATCGGCTACGAGTCGTCCAGCTACGAGATCTGGGCGATCAACTACGAGCTGCTGGTCGGCTTCCGCGCCGAAGACATGGCCAACGTCCCCGACATCGGCTTGGCCACCGACTGGGAGACGTCCGAGGACGGCAAGGTGTGGACGTTCACCATCACCGACAAGGCGAAGTGGCAGGACGGCAAGCCGCTCACTGCGCGTGACGTCGCATTCACCTTCACCTACATCATCGAGAACGAGCTCGGCATGTTCCTCGACTACGTCAAGTTCATCGACAAGGTCGAGGCCGCCGACGACACGCACGTGGTGTTCACGTGCAGCAAGCCGAAGGCCAACATGCTCGGGCTGTGGATCCCCATCCTGCCGGAGCACATCTGGAGCAAGGTCAAGCCGTCCGAGGTCGAGAACAAGTTCAAGAACTCCCCGCCGATCATCGGCTCCGGCCCGTTCCAGACCGTGGAGTGGAAGAAGGGCGAGTACGTGCGCATGGTGGCCAACAAGGACTACTGGCGCGGCGCCCCGAAGATCGACGAGGTCATCTTCCAGACCTACCAGAACCAGGACACGATGGCGCAGGACCTCAAGACCGGCGCCATCCAGTCCGGCTGGAACATCCCGTCGGCGCAGTTCGATCCCCTGAACAATGAGCCCGACCTCGAGGCCATCAGGGCCGTGACCATCGGGGTCGACGAGCTCGGCTTCAACTGCGCCGACAAGAAGGTCTACCCCAAGTCGACGGGGCACCCGGTCCTGCAGGACCCGGCGTTCCGGAGCGCGCTGCAGTGGGCCGTCGACAAGGACAAGATCGTCTCCATCGGCTACAGCGGCGACGCCGCGCCGGCCGACACGCTGGTCACGCGCGACTACTACTCGGCCGAGGCCGACTACCACTGGACGCCGCCGGCCGAGTCCGCCTACACGTTCGACCTCGACAAGGCGCGGCAGGCGCTGGACGAGGCAGGCTACACGGACGGCGACGGTGACGGCATCCGCGAGTACAAGGGCGAACCGATCAAGCTGCGCCTGTACGCGCGCACCGAGTCCCCCTCGAGCCAGAACAGCGGCAAGCTCATCGCCGGCTGGTTCGAGGAGGTCGGCCTCGACATCGACTACCAGGTCATCGACGACGGCGCCCTGGGCGACAAGCAGTACAACTACGACGGCGACGAGTACGCCCCAGACTTCGACATGTTCATCTGGGGCTGGGGCGGCGACGTGGACCCCAACTTCATCCTCTCGGTGATGACCACCAACTCCATCGAGAGCTGGAGCGACTGCATATGGTCCAACAAGGAGTACGACGAGCTCTTCCTCAAGCAGCAGAGCACGATCGACGTGCAGGAGCGCATCGCCATCGTGCACCGCATGCAGGAGATCATCTACGACGAGTCGCCGTACATCCTGCTGGCCTACCCCAAGGACCTCGAGGCGGCGAACAAGGGCAAGTGGACAGGCTGGGTCCGCGCCAACGAGAACAAGGGCGCATGGTGGTACAACACCCAGCCCGACACGTACCTCTCGGTGCACCCGGGGTCCACGACCCAGGCCGCGAGCAGCGGGTCCAGCACGGGGACCATCATCGCGATCGTCGTCGCGGTGATCGTCGTTGCCTTGATCGCCGTGCTGCTGCTGCGTCGTCGCAGCGGACGGGCCGAGACTGAGGTGTGAGGGCGGCAACAGCGTCAGCCGCACGCGACGACGAGCGAAAGGGCCCCGGGGCGTCAGCCCCGGGGCCCTTCTCGTCGCAAGGGTCCGAGCCGCAGCTCAGGACGCGAAGCTCAGGTACGGCCGCCAGCTTTCGTGGACGTGGTCCACGTGCAGGAGGACGAAGGCCGCCGGTCCAGGTGGCTGCGGCTGGCGCAGCAGGCGCAGCCCGGCAAGGTGGAGCGGTCTGTCGCCCTTCTTGCGGTTGCAGGGCGCGCAGGATGTGACGAGGTTGTCCCACGTGTCGGCTCCGCCCTTGGAGCGCGGCACCACGTGGTCGACGGTGAGGTGCCTCGCGCTGCCGCAGTACTGGCAGCGATGCCTGTCTCGTGCGAACACGGCCCGTCGCGAGATGCGGGCGGCAGGGTTGCGGTGGGGGACGCGCACGTAGGTCGTGAGCCGGATGACGAGCGGGATCGGGAAGGCGTCTCGTTCGCTGTGGAGGGCCGCGCCGGACTCCTCGAGGACTTCCGCCTTGTCCTTGAGCAGGAGAACGAGCGCGCGACGCACAGAGCACACGTTGAGCGGCTCGTAGGTGGTGTTCAGCACCAGCACCTTGCGCATCGTCACGGATAGTACCAGATGGCGGCGCGCACGTCCGGACGCAAGGACCGGTGAGGCCCGGGCCGGCCTGGCGTAGACTGGCCTCATGGACGACCTGTTCTCACTCGGCGACGAGCAGGCGGCCGCCGAGGCGCCGCTGGCGGCGCGAATGCGGCCGCGCACGCTCGCGGAGTTCGCCGGGCAGGAGCACATCATCGGACCCGGCACGGTCCTGCGCGCCGCCGTGGAGGGCGGCCAGCTGGTCAGCATGATCCTGTTCGGGCCGCCCGGCTGCGGCAAGACCACGCTGGCGCGGCTCATCGCCACCGAGACCCGCGCGCGCCTGGTGCAGCTCTCGGCGGTGAGCTCCGGCACGGCTGATGTGCGGGCCGCGATCCAGGGGGCGCGCGAGGCGCGCACCCTGAGCGGCGCCCGCACTATCCTCTTCATCGACGAGATCCACCGCTTCAACAAGGCGCAGCAGGACGCGCTGCTGCCGGCCATCGAGGATGGCGTCGTCACGCTCATCGGCGCCACGACCGAGAACCCCTACTTCGAAGTCAACTCGGCCCTCATCAGCCGCTGCCAGCTGTACCGGTTCGAACCACTGTCGCCGGAGACGATCGAGCGCGTGATCACGGCGGCGCTCGAGGACTCCGAGCGCGGCCTCGGCGGCGAGGGTGTGACGCTCGGCGAGGGCGCGCTCGGCTTCCTCGCAGGCATCTCGCGCGGCGACGCACGGGTGGCGCTCAACGCCCTCGAGACCGCGTGGCGCTCCCGTTCGGCCGCCGCCGGCGGCAAGCCGGTCGTCCTCACGCTGGACGACCTGCAGGACGCCGCCCAGAAGTCGCCGGTCATGTACGACCGAGAGGACGCGCACTACGACACCATCTCGGCCTTCATCAAGAGCATGCGGGGGAGTGACGCCGACGCGGCCGTGTACTACCTGGCATCCATGATCGCCGGAGGAGAGGATCCGCGGTTCATCGCCCGTCGCATGATCATCTTCGCCAGCGAGGACGTGGGCAACGCCGACCCGCGCGCGCTGCAGGTGGCCGTCGACGCGGCGCGCGCCGTCGACTACGTGGGCCTGCCTGAGTGCCGCATCAACCTCAGCCAGGCCGCGACGTACCTCTCGCTGGCACCCAAGAGCAACGCCGCCTACAAGGCCGTCGACGCCGCCCTGGAGGACGTGCGCCGCGAGGGCAACCAACCGCCTCCCCCGCACCTCCGCGATGCCAGCTACCGCGGCGCGAAGGAACTCGGGCACGGTGCGGGGTACATGTACCCGCACGCCAGTGGCGGCTGGGTCGAGCAGCAGCATCTGCCGGACAGGCTCTCAGGACGTCGCTACTACGTGCCGATACGCGGACTCGAGACGCAGATGGCCGCCCGCCTCGAGGAGAGGCGGCGGGCGGCCCGAGCCGACGGCGAAGAGGAGGAGAACAGGACGTGAGCGGGACGGTCGCGGTGGTCCTGGTGTTTCTCGTTGTGGCGGTCGTCGCGCTCTTCACCGTGTGGGCCTTCGCCCGCCGGGTCAAGACGGATCTCGACTCCTCCCCCACCGCTGCGGCCGGCGCGCGGGCGGCGCTGGAGATCACGCCGGCCAATGCCGCCCGCCTCCATGAGCTCAGCGCCGAACCCATCCTCCTGAAGCAGAGCGAGGAGGGCGTACGGGTGCAGATCGAGCATCGGCCGATGCTGCCGCTCATGGCGTTCGTGGGCAAGGATGTGAGCGCCGCGCTCACCGAGGCGGCGGGACGCGTGAGTGAGCAGTGGGGACCCGAGTGGGTCGTGCTGCTGAGCGCGCGTGAGGACGGCAGCGTCTCGGTGCAGCGACTCGCCTGATGGTCGCTGAGGACGGGCCGGAAGCCGGGCGCCAGACCCTGCAGGACTGCCTTCCGGACCAGCGTATACAGAGCTGTACACTGTAAAGCTCGGGCACATTTCTTCCGACGTACACTTCGCCGGTTTCGCGCGCCTGTGGGGCTGGCACCGAGGCGGTCAAGGAGGCAGCGATGAAGGTGATCAGGTTTCTGCTCGGGCTCATGATCGGTGCGGGTGTCGCACTGCTCGTCGCTCCCAAGAGCGGTCGGGAGCTTCGCCGGCAGCTGGCCGGCGGCGCGAGCGGCAAGCTGCTCGGCGCCGGGTCCGACCAGGTTGCGGCGCCGGAGACCGACTGGGGCGGCGTTGCAGTCGCCGAGCCCCCGGTCGCCGGGACGGCGGTCGAGGAGCCGGTGGATGCTGGAGCCGCTGTCGAGGAGAGCGTGGTCGAGGAGACCGCGGCCGAGGAGCCTCCGGTCGAGGAGGCCGCGGCCGAGGAGCCTCCGGCCGAGGAGCCTCCGGCAGAGGAGCCTCCGGCCGACGAGGTTGCGGCTGAGGACGTGGCGTCGCCGCAGCCGTTCCCGGTCGTGGACGAGCAGCCGCCGGCGCCGGAGGGCGAGGATCTGCGGGCGCGCATCGAGGGGACGAGAGCGGCGCTCGAGAGCGAGCTGGCGCAGCCGTTCGCCGAGCAGGCCGCGAAGGTGGCGGACGAGACCGCAGAGGTGGCGGACGAGACCGCCGCGGATGCCGCCGCCGCGGAGCTCGTCGCCGAGGCGGCCGTGTTGCAGGCCGCCGCCGCCGAGATCGTGGCCGAGGAGGCAGTCGCCGAGGCTGAGGTGGCCGAAGCGGTCGCCGAAGAGGCTGTGTACGACGCCGTGGCCGCCGAGGAAGCCGCCGAGGAGGCAGTCGCCGACGCGCTGCTGGCTGACGACGCCGATGCCGCCGCCGCCGAGCTGGCGGCCGAGGCGGCCATCGAAGAGGCCGACACGGCGACCAACGTCGCCGAAGCAGCTGTCGCCGACGCGGATGCCGCCGAGCTGGTCGCCGAGGAGGCGGTCGTCGAGGCCGCGGCGTCGGAGATCGTCGCGGAGCTTGCCGTCGCCGATGCGGCCGCCGAGGAGGTCCTCGCCGAGGAAGCCGCCGACGAGGCCGATCGCGCTGAGGCCGTCGCCGAAGAGGCGATCATCGAGGAGCCGGCGGTCGACGAGGTGGTCGCGGAGCCGCAGCCTGAGACGCCTTCCGCGTGGAGTGCCGACCAGAGGCTTGAGCCCGACGCTCCCGTCGCGGAGCCTGCTCCGGCTGAGGAGCAACCCGTCTCCGAAGAGCCTGCCGCGGAAGTGCCGGTCGCCGAAGTGCCGGACGAGGCGCCGGCTGCCCCGCTCGCCGAACAGCCGGGTGAGGAAGAGGCGATCCCCGAGGAGCAGCCCGCGATCGTCGAGGAACAGCCGACGCAGCCGGAGGACCAGGTCGCTGCCGCAGACGCCGCCTCCTCCCGGCCCTCCGGACCCGACGCCGCCGCATCGGCACCCGTCGAGGAGGCACCCCGCGAAGGGAGCGCCATCGACCAGGCCGAGATGCGGCGCCGCATCGAGGAGACAAGAGCCCGTCTCAAGGCGAAGGCGTTCGACGCGATGATGAGCGGCGAAGCCGCGCTCCTCTCGCGGGACAGCGGCGACAAGCCAGTCCCGACGGGTGAGGACCACGGCCTGGACGCGGAGACCGACTCGGTCATCGACGAGTCGCTCTCGCAGGAAGACTACTGATCCGAGCGCGTGAGGCCGGGGCCGCTCCGCGGGAGCGGCCCCGGCCTCGTCGTCTTCATGTCGCGGGCGGGTGACCGCTCGTGACTGCTTCAGCGCCTGAGCGGGTCGTGACTCCGGCGCCGACGCCGGTCTCCGCGCCGAGGCGCGCCGCGCCGATCATCGCCTGAGACCGCCGCCCACTCCTCGTCGTTCATCCTGTCTGGCCCTCGCCGGTCCACGGCCGGCCACGAGAGCTCTCCCGGAGCGAGACCGCGCTCGTGCAGGGTGTGGGCGAGCACGCCGGCGGTGGAGAAGAAGAGGGCGGCGAGCAGGACGGCGAGCGCGGGGATGGTCCGGTTCTCGAAGAGCAGGAAGAAGTACCACCAGACGTTCCAGCCGATGTCGAGCTGCGTGGCGTAGTAGACGAGCGGCACCGGCACCAGCAGGAGCCCGAGGTACACGGGGAGGATCGAACGCGCCCAGCCGCCCGGTCGCGCGAGCGGCCAAAGGACCGCGCCGGGCAGCACGAGGAGCACGGTGTACGGATTGACGAGCAGCAGCAGGAGAGCGATCAGCGCCAGAAGCAGATGCGAGACGAAGATCGTGGCACGCGCATCGGTGGCGAAGCGACGCTCGAGCCGGCGCTCCACGGCGACAGCGTACGCGTAGGCGACCACCATGATGACGATGAGGAGCGCGATCCTCAGGTAGCGCGGGTTTGCGGCGAGGCGCGAGTCCGGCGGGATCACTGCGTCGGGACTGCGCGGCAGCATCCCGACCAGGTTCGCGAAGTAGACGATGGCGATGAGCACCAGCCAGGGGGCGAGGTGCAGGCCTGCGCGGACGAACGCCGGACGCAGACGGATGCGGCTTCGGCGGCAGTGGGCGAACAGGTCGACGGTGACGACCGTCAGAGGCAGGAGCAGGGCGGCGAGGATGGCGGCGAGCGCGCCGCCCGGCAGCGTTGCGTGGCGCGTGAGGAAGATCGTGCCCCCGCTGCCGCTCCCGGGCTCGCTGGTCGCGTCGATGGCCATCACCATGTTCTGCACTGTCGTGCCGACCCTGGTCAGCGTCTGTCCGGAGACGGCATCCAGGGTGTCGTTCTGCACGCTTGCCGAGGGTCCGGAGGCAGAGACCGTGATCGCCGGCACTCCGGCGGCCACGAACGGCCCCTGGGTGCCGGCGCTCATCGGCACGGCGAGCCGGAGCACCTGGGCAGGCACGCCCGGAAGCTCAGCCTCGAGATTGGAGTCGCGTCGGGCCGCCGGTGCGGAGAGCAGCCAGAGCCACGGCGGAGCCGTCTTCGGCGCGCTGCTCCAGCCGTCGAGGCTGACGCCGGTGCTGTTGCGCTTGGCGACATCGCGCAAGGCGATGACTCCGTAGAGGTCGTCCGTCTCGTGCGCCTGGACGAACTCGTGTGCGCCGAGGGCTCCGTAGGAGTCGCCCGAGGTGCACAGGAAGATGATGGAGTGCTCGTGTGCGGTGACGGTGAAGGCGTCCGCCAGAGCGAGGAGAGCCGCCACGCCGGACGCGTTGTCGCCCGCTCCTTGCGTCGAGAGCGGCGTCACGTCGCGGTTGGCGACCAGCATGATCGTCCCCTGACGGCGTCCGCGCGAGATGCCCCAGACGTTCTGCACGGCGACGTCCTTACCGTTCACCGCCGCCGCGAAGCTGTCGATGTGGGTCTCGAGCCCTGCCGCCCGGAACTGCTCCTCGACCCAGATGGCCATCCGGTTGTCGGGATCGGTGCCCGGAACGCGCTGTGGGAAGCTCTCGACGATCGTCTTGAGGTCGGCGAACGCCGCCTTCCCATCGAAGGCAGGCGGCTCCTGACTGAGTCTGGGGGTGTCGGGACTACCGAGGGTGAAGAGGGCGACCACGACGAGCGCGGCGGCGACCACCCAGGCCGCTCGATACACCTTCAGGTTGGGCAGTGGAACCTCCTCCGGCGTGCAGGGCATCCTATCAGATGGGCAGGAGCGCCGAGTCGGCTCTGGGACGCCGTGGTCCGGACGCCGAGTATCCCGGCGGGTATGATGGCGTCATGCTCGGACCCGCACGCATCCTCGCCGCGGAGGACCAGCGATGAAGCGCGGTCTGCGCCGTCGGCTGGCGCTTGCCTGCGTTGCCGTCGCCGTGCTGGCGATCCTCGTCGCCGGGATCCTCGTCGCCGTCACGAGCGCGCGGCACTTCGATTCCTACCTCGAACGCGTGCAGGCGGAGCGGAGCGCGGATGTCGTCGCCGCCCTGCGATCCACCTGGCGGGACCCGGACGGCTGGGACGCCACCGCCATCTACGCACTGAGTCAGGTGGCCACGTCCAACGACGTCGACGTCGCCGTCTACGATCCGGACGCCCGGCTGCTCTTCACCGTGCAAGGCCGGAGCCCCGGACCCGGCCCCCACGGCGGGCAGGGAGCGGCCGCGGACCAGACGGCGACGGAGGTCGCGACCGAGACGCCGCAGGCCACCCCTGTCGACCCGTCCTCCTTCACGATCCTGAGGGAGCCGGTCGTGGTCGACGGCCGGAACGTCGCCACTGCCGAGGTCTACGCCGGCGAGGGCGTGCGTACCGCCGCGGAGGAGGCCTATCGGGACTCGCTCGCGAGGGACCTGATCGTCGCAGCGGTGGTCGCCGCGATCGTCGCGGTGCTCGTCAGCCTTCTGGTGAGCCGGCGGATCACCGGGCCACTGGAGGAGCTGTCGGATGCCGCCGCCGACGTCGCCGCCGGTCGTCTCGACGTGCGCGTGTCGCCGCGCGGCGACGACGAAGTGGCGGTCCTGGGCGGCGCCTTCAACTCGATGGCCGACCGGCTGGCCAGGGACGAGCAGTGGCGCAGGGAGATGACGAGCGACCTCACGCACGAGCTGCGCGCCCCCCTGGAGGCTATCCGGTCACGGGTCGAGGCCCTCCAGGACGGCGCCGAGCCGGCGACGCCTGAGGATCTGCGCTCTGTCGGCGAGGAGGTGGAGCGGCTCAGTCGTCTCCTCGGAGCGCTGCACCAGCTCAACGAGCTTGAGGACGAGGATCTCGGCGTCGAGTACGAGGAGGTGGACCTCGCCGCCGTGACGGCGGCGGCGGCGGAGCAGCACCGCCCAGCCTTCGATGCCAAGGGAGTGGCGCTCGCCACCGATCTCCGGGCGGCGGTCGTGCCGGGCGACCGTGACCGTCTGCTGCAGGTGGCCGACGTCTTGCTGGACAATGCGCTCACCTTCACGCCGGAGGGCGGCCGCGTGACCGTCTCCGTTGCCGCGGCCGACACTGGACCAGGGGGAGCCGAGGCCCCTCAGGGTCCTGCCGGGCGCGCCGCCTGCCTCACCGTGCGTGACTCGGGCCCGGGTATCGATCCAGTCGACCTCCCCTTCGTCTTCGACCGCTTCTACCGGGCGCAGGCGCGACGCGGTGCGTCGGGAGCCGGCCTCGGCCTTCCCCTGTGCCGTGCGCTCGTCGAGGCACACGGCGGGACCATCTCGGCCGGCGAAGCGTCTGAAGGCGGGGCGGCGTTCACCGTGCTGCTCCCCGCCGTCGGCCCTGAGTGAGGGGCCGGGTGGCGTCGCCTGGGCCGGACCGCACCGTGTCCCGCGGCGGTGAAGCAGCAGCCGGTCCCGTTCTGCTCGCCTGCGACCTGGACGGGACCTTGCTCGACCACGAAGGCGCACCCGTCCCGGGAGTGGGCGAAGCCATCGCCGGACTCGTGGGGGCGGGCGCGGTCTTCGTCGTCGTCACCGGCCGGCCCCTGCAAGCCGCCCGACGCGCGACCGCGGCGCTCGGCGTCGAGCCCACGATCTACGCCTGCTACCACGGAGCCCTGATCGCCGACCGGACCGGGACCGTGCTCCGTCAGCGGCCGCTGCCCCGGCGCGACGCCGAGGAGATGGTCGCCGAGGCGCTCTCTGAGGGCGTAGGCGTGACGATCTGGGACGTGGACGAGCCGCGAGAGGCCGGCCCGGGCACCGGGGAGGCTTCGGGTTCCGCGGCGGGCACCGGCGCATCCGCGCCCCCGTCCGCCGCTCCACCCGGCGACCGCGTCAGCCGGCTGGTCCTGCACGGCGAGCCCGCCGTCATCGCGCGGCTCTTGAGCGAGATGCGGGAGGAGTGGGCCGGACGCCTGCAGGTCAAGCCCATCCGGCCCGGGTTCATCGGGGTCTTCGCGCCCGGCGTCGACAAGGGCGAAGCCCTCAGTCACGTGGCGGCGAGGCTCGACGTGCCCCTGGAGCGGACGGTGGCCTGCGGTGACGGAGCTGCCGATGAGACCCTGCTCGCCGCGGCGGCCGTGCGCATCGCCGTCGGAAGGACGCCTCACGTGCTCGAGCGCCTGCCGGGGGTGATGGTGTCGGACTGGGAACGGCTTCCGGACGTCCTTCGCTCCAGCGTCCTGTCGCTGATCTGATCCCGGCCGGCTCGCGGGGCCGCCGGGGAGCGGCGGCCGCTTCAGGAAGCGAGGGCGGCGGGGCGTGCGCCCCGCCGCCCTCGACGGCCTTGCGATGTCGCGGCCCTGGCGACGGCCCGACCCGGGATCGGGCGTCGATCAGGACCCGGGCGTCACTCGACCGCGGGCAGCTTGGCGATGGACGCCTCGATCGCCGCCTCCGGGTGGTCGTAGTCCTCGAGTTCGCCCGAGAGATAGCGGTCGTACGAGCCGAGGTCCAGGAGGCCGTGACCCGTGAGGTTGAACAGGATGTTCCGGCTCACGCCCTCTGCCTTGGCCTTGAGCGCCTCGTTGACGGCGGCGAGGATCGCGTGCGCGCTCTCCGGCGCGGGCACGATGCCCTCCGTCCTGGCGAAGAGCTGGGCCGCCTCGAAGACCTTGGTCTGCGGCACCGCGACCGCGTCGATGAGCCCGAGGTCGTACACGTGACTGAGCAGCGGCGCCATGGCGTGGTAGCGGAGGCCGCCGGCGTGGATGCCGGGCGGCATGTAGTCGTGCCCAAGCGTGTACATCTTGAACAGCGGGGTGGTCTGGGCCTCGTCGCCGAAGTCGTAGCGGAACTGCCCCTTGGTGAGCGAAGGGCAGGCGGTCGGCTCCACGGCGACGAGACGCGTGGTGGTCTTGCCGGCGAGGTTCTCACGGAGGAACGGGAAGGCCAGCCCTCCGAAGCTCGAACCGCCGCCGACGCATCCGACGACGACGTCCGGGTAGGCGTCGGCGTCCTGGGTCTGCAGGATGGCCTCTTCGCCGATCACCGTCTGGTGCAGCAGCACGTGGTTGGTCACGCTGCCCAGTGCGTACTTCGAGCCGGGGTGCGTGACGGCGTCTTCGACGGCCTCGCTGATGGCGATGCCCAGACTCCCGAGCGATTCGGGATTCTCGGCAAGGACCGCCCGGCCGGCGTTGGTCGTGTCGCTGGGGCTGGGGATGACGTCCGCGCCCCAGAGCTGCATCATGCTGCGCCGGTACGGCTTCTGGTGGTAGCTGACCTTGACCATGTAGACCATGCACTCGAGGTCGAACATCTGGCAGGCCATGCTGAGCGCGCTGCCCCACTGGCCGGCGCCGGTCTCGGTGGAGAGCCGCGTCGTGCCGTCGAGCTTGTTGTAGTACGCCTGCGCGACGGCGGTGTTGCTCTTGTGGGAGCCCGCCGGGCTCACGCCCTCGTGCTTGAAGAAGATCTTCGCCGGCGTGTCCAGGGCCTTCTCCAGCCCGGTCGCGCGGATGAGCGGAGTCGGTCTCCAGATGCGGTAGATCTGATGGATCTCCTCTGGGATCTTGATGTAGCGCTCCGCCGAGACCTCCTGGGCGATGATGCTGGGCGGGAAGATCGGCGACAGGTCGTCGGGACCCGCCGGCTGCAGGGTCACCGGGTTGAGCGGCGGCTGCGGCGGCTCGGGCAGGTCGGGCACGATGTTGTACCAGGCCGTCGGGATCCTCTCCTCGTCAAGGACGAACTTCTTCTTGTACTCGCTCATGACCTACCTCCTCTCGTGGAAACGCACGGTTGACGTGTGATGCTGGGGTGTGGATGCACCGCTCCTGGCGCCGCCTGAAGGGACGGGACGGCAGTGCGAGTGCGGTCGGGGGTGTGGGCCTGGCCCACGCGGGTGTCGAAAGAAGGGCGCGCTACGCGCGCCAGGCCCAGAGACGCCAGTCGGCTGCATCGCTGACGGAAAGCGCGGGCGCGCCGATCCGCCGCGAGGACTGCCGGAGGTGACTGTCGTCAAAGGCCGTCATGATGCGCGGGACTGTATCACAGCACTGCGCACCTCACCAGCCCAGTACCGTCGACGCGGAGACGTTCGAGCGCCGACGTGAGCGAAGACCGGGACCCGCCGATCTACGTGGGCGTCACTGTCTCGAGTGGCGGATACGCGTCCCGCAGCTGGACGTCGGCGTCGGGGAGGCCGAACAGGAACCCCTGGCCGTGGGAGACGCCGAGCTCGCGCAGGACGTCGAGTTGCCGGCGCGTCTCGATGCCCTCGGCGATGAGCGTGATCGCGGCCTCCCGGCAGAAGTCCCGCAGTGTCCGCACGAGTCTCTGCTTGACGACCGAGGCGTCCAGGCCGCGGATCAGCGACATGTCGAGCTTGATGAAGTCCGGCTCGATCTCGACCATGGTCTGGAGGCCGGCGTAGCCGGCTCCCGCGTCGTCGATCGCCACGCGGAAGCCGTGCCCGCGCAGTTGCCGGACGATGTCCCGCATGCGGTCGAAGTCGTCGATCACCGTGTTCTCGGTGATCTCGATCACCGTGAGGCCGCGCTGCGACGAGGGCGTCACGTCGACGAACTCCTGCACGAAGCTCTCTCCGCGGGAGTGCAGGAACATGGTGACCGGCTCCGTGTTCACGAACCGCAGCCGGTCGCTCGGGAGCTCGTTGCCGGCGCGGCACGCGGTGCGCCTGCAGAGGCGGTCGAGCTCGGTGACCCGGCCCTCCATCCGCGCGATGTCGAACAGCGCGTCGGGCCGGTGGAGGTCGCTCTCGCAGGGGCCACGCGAGAGAAGCTCGAACCCGATCGCCCGGAAGTCGTTGAGGTCGACGATGGGGTGATACACGCAGGTGAGCAGCTCACCCGCCATCACCTCCTCGAACTCGCGTCGCAGGCGCGACCGGATCTCGTCTCGCTCCACCTCGATGGACTGGGTGGCGCGCGTGATGGCGTCGAGCAGCGCGCGCCTGAAGCGGATCTTGGGCGACTGGGTGAGGCGCGACGACCCGACGAAGAGGTCCACCGTCGCGAGCAGGCGGCTCTCGAGCTCTGCCTCCAGACGCCTGAGCAGGTCCTGCTCGAGGCGCAGCTTGACGACCTGCAGGTCGTCCTCTGTCACGAACCCGGTGTCGCGGGATGGCGAGAGCACGATGAGGAACGCGTCCCCCAGACTGGAGATGGAGACGAAGTCGTCGTCGCGGATGAGGTCGCCGCGCGCCTGCTGCAGGCCCTGTCCGACGATCCGGTAGACTTCGTCGACGACCTCGAAGCCCTGCAGCTGCTCGAGCGCCTGCACGCCCCCGAGACTGACGTAGATGATGCCGAGCTGGCCGTGGTCGAAGAGCATGCGCTGCACCTCGACCTGTACGTTCGCCAGCGTCGGGAGGCCGGTCACGTCGTCGCGGTACACGCTGGCGTCGCGCAGCACCTCGGAGATGGTCTGCAGCAGATGGTCCGGCTTGAACGGCTTGGTGATGTAGGCAGAGGCTCCGGAACGGTTGGCCTGCATCATGTGGCGGAGCTCGGTGCGCGCCGTGAGGAACACCACCGGGATGTCCTTGGTGTAGCCGAACTGGAGCTCGCGGCAGACCTGGTGGCCGTCCATGCCCGGCATCGTGACGTCGAGCAGGATGAGGTGCGGATGACGGGTGAAGGCCACCTCGAGGCCCTGCTCTCCGCCCGTCGCGGTGAGGACCTCGTAGCCGTTGGCGGTGAGCACGGCCGCGACCGTGGCGTTCAGGTCGCTGTCGTCGTCGATCACGAGTATGCGAAGGCGCTCGTCCGGCACGCCGCTTCTCCCCGCCGTCCTGCGGGCACATCCTCACTTCGCCGGCCCGCGCACAAGTCCTATCGGCAGAGCGCGCAAAAGGATTAGGCAGTCGTGTCCCGGTCGAGGTCAGCCGGTAGACTGTGCCGGCGAGGCGGCTTGAGCGAGGGAGGAGTCCATGAAGGGATACGGACCGGAAGGCGGCGAGCGGGGGCCGCGGATCGCCGGCGTGACGACGTTCCTGCGTCTGCCGCACGTCACCCAGTACGACGACGTGGACGTCGCCGTCGTCGGCCTGCCGTTCGACACGGGCCTCGCCGTGCGCACGGGGGCCCGTTTCGGACCCCGCGCGGTGCGCGAGGCTTCTCTCACGCTGCACCCCACCTACAACCCGGCGCAGCGCGTGGCCGTGTTCGACCGGCTCTCGGTGGTGGACGGCGGGGACGCTCGCGTGATCGCCGGCTTCACCGATCGCAGTCTCGAGGCGATGCAGTCCGCGCTGTCCCAGGTCCACGAGGCCGAAGCCGTACCGCTCGGCATCGGCGGCGACCACACAGTGACCCTCGCCGAGCTGCGAGCTGCCGCCGCCGCGCACGGGCCTCTCGCGCTGCTGCACTTCGGAGCGCACACCGACTGCCTGGAGGAGAGCGGGGACGAGCCGCACGTCCACAGCACGGTCATCCGTCGCGCCGCGGAGGAGGGCCTCGTCGACGCGTCGCGTTCCGCCCTCCTCGGCATGCGCGGCGGGCTCGACGCGCCGGACGAGTACGAGCGGGCGCGCGAGCTCGGGTTCACGGTCGTCCCGTGGGACGACCTCGCGCAGCTGGGCACCGGCGTCGTCTCCGCCGCCGTGGACGAGATCGGCTCGAGCAAGGCGTTCGTGACCGTCGACGTCGACTTCTTCGACCCGGGCTTCGCGCCGGCGGTCGGCACGCCGGAGATCGGCGGGCCGACCTCCGCTCAGGCGCTGGCGCTGATCCGCGGCTGTCGGGGGCTGGACCTCGCCGGCGCCGATGTCGTGGAGGTCGTCCCCGAGCTGGACAGCAGCAACCTCACGGCGATCGTCGCCGCCACGGTAGCCTACGAACTGCTTTCACTGATGGCCTGCGCGCGCGGGACATGCGAGTGAGGACCTGGGAGGCGCGGGTATGAGCGCCGCACCGGAAGGCCACGGAGGTTCACCGGCCCCCCGCGTCCTGCGGGTCGCCTGCGTCCAGATGAACACGCGACAGGATGTGGACGCCAACGTGCGTGCTGCTGTCGCGCTGGTGGAAGAGGCGGCAGACAGGGGCGCCCGCCTCGTCGCTCTTCCGGAGACGTGGGCCTACAAGGGGCGCCGTGACGGCATCGTCGCGACGGCGGAGGCGCCCGGCGGGCCCTCCAACCGCGCGGTGGCGGCGGCTGCGGCGCGGCACGGCGTGTGGCTGCTCGCCGGGTCGGTCTACGAGCCGGCGGCCGGCGGACTCGTCTCCAACGTCTCGGCGTTGTTCGATCCTGCCGGTGAGCAGCGCGCCCTGTACCGCAAGATCCACCTCTTCGACGTCACCACCGCGACCGCACGATACGAGGAGTCGGAGGAGGTCGCGCCGGGCGCCGAAGTCGTCACGGCGGACGTGGACACACCGGAGGGCACGACGGTGCGGCTCGGCCTCTCCATCTGCTACGACCTGCGCTTCCCCGGCCTCTACTGTTCCCTGGCGTCGCGCGGTGCGCAGGTGTTGTGCGTGCCCTCTGCCTTCACCGCCTACACCGGCGCCGCCCACTGGGAGGTGTTGCTGCGTGCCCGCGCCATCGAGAACGGCTGCTTCGTGCTCGCCCCGAACCAGGTCGGCGAGCACCTGCCCGGGCGCGACTGCTACGGGCACAGCATGATCGTCGACCCGTGGGGCGTCGTGCTTGCCCAGGTCGAGGACGGCGCAGGCGTCTGCGTGGCCGACCTTGACCTGGCCCGCCTCGACGAGGTGCGTGCGCAGGTGCCGTCGCTGCAGCATCGGCGCCCCGACGTCTACGACTGCTGAGGGCGCCGCTGCTCGCGCTCGGCTCCGGGTCCTGCGCCGAGGGGGAGCGGGACCCGACGGGTCGCGACTCGAGCTCAGGCTGCCGCTCGGGCGGCGCGCCGCTCCGCGAGGCCCCGGCGCGCGAACGCGACGATGACGCCGATGACGAAGCCGGCCAGGGCGCCGACGGCCACGTTGACCGTCATCTTCGGCCCGCTGGGCGAGTCCGGCACACCGGCCTCGTGCAGCACGCGCGGCTGCTCGACCTGGGTGGCCGTGAGCAGCTGGAGCTGGGTCTTCTGGATGGACGACGTGAGCGACTGCTTCTCGGTGGCCGCCGCCTGCACGAGGACCAGGTACGGGGCGGATGCCGTGGCCTGCTCGGCGGCTGAGCCGCCGCCCCGGCCGATGGCGTCCAGCGCCTTCTGGGCGGCGGCGCTGCGGGCGGTGGCCGCGTCATAGTCCGCCTGCTGGTCCTCCAGCTGTCGCTGGAGCAGGGCGATCTTCTCGTCCACGCTCGACTCGAGCTTGTCGAGCAGGACCTCGGCGAGCGCGTTGGCGGCTGCGGCGGCGCGCTCCGGGTCGGTGTCCGTCACGCTGATGACGATGATGTTGACGACCGAGGTGGACGTCTTGACCGTCGACGACGGTGTCTCGATGGTCGTCTCCTTGCGCAGTCGCCCCGCCGAGATGCCCATGCCCGTGCGCTTCGCGGCTTCGTTCAGCGCGACCTGGCTGGACAGCAGTTGCACCGCGGCCTTCGCATTGGAGTTGAGGCCCGCCATGGCGTTGCCGTTGGCGTCCGTGGTCTGGCCGATGTAGACGGAGGCCGTGGCGGTGTACTCGTCCGGCTGGGCGAGCGTGACGACCGCCCCAGCCACCACGCCGATCACGACGAGGCCGACGATCACCCACCACGCGCGGGCGAGCGTGGCGAACCAGGAACCGACGTCGATGGTGGTGTCGTCGCTCATGCGCTCCTCCGGAGGCTGATTGCTTCGGGTCATGGTACCGCAGTCGGCGGCGGCGTCGCTGACGGAGCCCGCCGCCGGCCGCGTGCGTGGGCGGCGCGCACGCGCTCGAGGATCTCGAGGTAGTCGTGCGCCAGGCGGCGGCGGTCGAAGTGCTCGAGGACGTAGCGGCGGCCGTTCTCGCCGAGTCGCCGCCGCTCTTCCGGCGGGGTGTCGGCGAGCTGCTCGGCCGCCGCCGCCAGCGCCGCGGGGTTGGACGGCTCGAAGGCGATGCCGCAGTCCGCCTCGTGCAGCATCGCCCGCGCCTCGCCCTCGAACCCGAGCAGGATCGGTCGCTCCATGGCCGCGTTCTCGAAGAACTTGTTGGGCAGGATCATCTGGAAGAGGTCCTGCTTGCGGAAGTGGGCGAGGCAGGCGTCGCTGCTGGCCAGATAGGCGGGCAGTTCCGGGCGCGGCACGAGGCCGGTGAAGACGACGTTCGGGAGACCCTCCGCGCGCGCCCGGGCTTCGAGGTCGGCGCGCTGCGCACCGTCGCCGACGAGCAGGAAGGCGATGTCGTCGCGGCCCTCGCCGCGGAGCAGCCGGGCGGCGTCGAGCACCACGCCGAGATCGCTGGCCATGCCGATGGTGCCGGCGAACGTGACGACGAACGTCTCGTCGGAGAGGCCGAGCCGCGCACGCAATCCGCGGTCAGGCTCGCGCGGTTGGAAGAGGTCTACGTCGACGCCGTTGGTCACCACGCTGATCTTCGACGGTCCGACGCCCTTGCGGATCATGTTCATCCTGTAGCCGTCGCCGACGGCGACGATGTGGTCGGCGCCGTCGTACAGCGCCTTCTCGAGCCTGGCGAGCGTGCGGATGATCCGTCCGTCGGGCAGGGCGCCGACGGCGACGATGGAGTCCGGCCAGATGTCCCGGATCTCGAGCACGAACGGGGCGCCGTGGGCTCTGGCGACCGGCCAGCCCGCCCAGCCGGCGAAGAACTGCGGGCTGGTGGCGATGACGACGTCGGCGCGCGGCCTCACGAGCGGACCGGCCGCGCCGGCAGCGGCGAGATACGACAGGTAGTTCAGCCCGCGGCGCACACGCCCCTTGTTGGCCGCCAGCCACGTCCACACGCGGAGCGTACGGATGCCGTCGATCCACTCCTGCTGGATCAGCTTGTTCTTGTAGCCTTCGTAGACGACGCCCGCAGGGACGTTGGGCGCGCAGGTCAGCACCGTGACGCGGTGCCCGCTGCGGGCCCACTCCCGCGCCATGCCGTGCACGCGCGCGGCCGGGGCGTTGTTCTCGGGCGTGAAGTAGTGCGTCAGGAACAGGATGTGCACGTGCCGTGCGCCTCCTCGGCCGGCTCGGCTCCGCCCGCCGGCTCCATCAGTCGTCCCAGAAGACCTGGTCGTAGTAGCGTACTGAACGCCGGCTCGTGCGCACCCGCGCCTGGATGTCGGCCACGTCGTCGGCGTCCAGCTCACCGAGCGTGTACTTGATGCCGAGGTACGGGATGATGAAGTCCTCCTGGTACACGAACGTACTGACGCGTGGGTTGATCTCCAGGAGCTTGCCGCCGATCCACTGCACGCTCTGGTAGTAGTCCAGGTCGAGGTGCCGTACGACCTTGCGCGTCAGCTCCACGAGGTCCGGGCGGTCGATGGTCTTGAAGGCCATGGCGAGCCCGGTGAGGAACTCCTCTCTCGTGCGCGTCTGGTAGAGGACGACCTCCCCCTTGTCGGCGAAGAGGTCGACGGTGATCTCGGGGGCGTCGACGTACTCCATCAGCATGAGCTGCGGGAACGGCTCGTAGCCGGTGAAGAGGTCGACGAAGTCGTCGAGCGTCATGTAGCGGTTGATCGGCTTCTCGTGGAGCAGCTCGTGGACGCGGTCGATCTCCGCCGAGAGGATGCGGAAGCCCCGCGATCCCTTGGCGACCGGCGGCTTGAAGCACACGGGCACGTCCGGGTAGCCGAGCTCGTGGGCGCCGGCGACGAACTCCTCGAGGGTCGCCGGCCGCAGCAGCACCGGCTGCGGCACCGGGATCTCGGAGCAGGCGGCATGCATGACCGCCTTGTCCGAGGCGATCTCGATGCCGCGCACGCCGTCCGCGAGGACGCGGGCGCCGAGCGCCTCGAACACGTCGCGGTGGCGCGCCACCGTCTCGATCTCGTGCGAGCTCTGGACGAAGAGCAGGTCCGGCCGCTCCCGCTCGACCACCTCGGCGAGCGCCTGGATGTAGTCCGGCGAGGCGCCCGGCGGGACGATGCTGAAGCCGTCGCACAGGAACCGTCCCACGGCGTCGGGGCGCATGTCCACGCCGTGGATGACGATCTCCCGCTCGCCGTTGGCCTTGAGCATGCGGATCAGCGTGCTGGCTCCGGGGCAGCCGGCGGCGGTGAGGACGAGCTTGAGTGGCGGCAGCGTCATGCGGTCTCCGGCGCGGTCAGACGAGGGAACGAGGGTCGGCGGTGAGGGTCACAGGATCCAGCGGTAGACCTCGAAGACCTCGGCGTAGCCGCAGCTGATGTTGATGCCGCGGGTGAGGGCGACGTTGCGGATGTAGTCCTCGTTCAGGTAGTTGCGGTGGCCCTGGCTGGCGTAGCACTGCAGGGCCTTCACCTTCTTCTCGATGTGCCGCTCCTCGAGCCGCACGTAGGCCTGCTGCGAGAAGTTGAGGTTGTTCCACGGGATCTCGTAGGCCAGCACGGTCGTCCGCTTGAACGCCCGCAGGCCTTCCTCGGCGATCGTCTTGTGGTCCTGATGGAGGTCGATGAGCGCCGGCAGCAGCACGCAGTCGGGGTCGAGGTCGCGCTGCAGGACGATCATCTCCTCGAGGATGTCCTGTCGCACCGTGGGGAAGGTCCGCACCTCGAAGTCGTACACCTTGAGGTCCTCTGGCGGGATGCCGAGCACCCCGGTGGCGGCCCTGACCTCGTGCTTGAGCACGTCCTTGGGGAACCCCTCAGGAACGCTCTTGGCGGCGGTGCTGAAGGCGGCATAGGTGACCGTGACGCCGTTCTCGATGAGGCGTGCCATGGTCCCGCCGCACCCGAACTCGCCGTCGTCCGTGTGCGGGGCGAGGACCAGGACGTTCTTGAAGCTCTCGATGTTCACGTGAGGATCTCCCTCTGATGAGGCGCCGGGCGCCCGTGTGGTCGCTGGGCGCCGGGTGGCCGTCAGGCGAGCCCGGCGCAGAGCGAACCGTAAAAGTCTACCAAATCGCCCTGGGTCGCCTCCCAGCTGTACAGGCGCTCGACCGCGGAGCGGCCGCGAGCGCCCATCTCCGCCAGATCGGCGCGCCCGGCGAGGAGCCGCCGCAGGCCGTCAAGGTGGCCCTCCACGCCCGGAGGGACGGCGACGCCGCAGCCCTCCTCGCGGACGAGCTCGCCGCGCCCCGGCATGTCGCTGACCAGCGCGGCGAGCCCCATCGTCATGCCTTCGAGCAGCTTGGTCGGGATGGTCGGGTGGCTGTACTGGCGGTCAGGCTGCGACGGTACCCAGACCACGTCGGCCGCCGCGAGGTAGCGGGGCAGCTCCGGGGGCGGGATGCGCCCGAGGAGCGTGACGCGGTCGGCGAGGCCCAAAGCGAGCCGCTCGCCGACCTCCAGCTCGAGTGCCGGATCGTTGAAGGTGCCGCCCAGGTAGAGCACCGCCTCATCCGGCGAGAGCCGCTCCATGACGTCGAGCATCATGGTGCAGCCCCGGGCGCGCGAGAGGCTGCCCACGTAGACCAGCTTGAGGCGCGGGTCGGCGGCGAGCTCCGGGACCGGCTCGGCGCCCTCGAACCGCTCCACGCGCGGGTAGTTGGGCAGCACCAGCCGCAGCGCCGGCTTCGGCCCCAGGGCAGCCAGCTGATCCTCGGTGACCACGACGACGCCCGAGCCCAGCGCCGCCAGGCTCCTCTGGGCGACGGCCGTCGTCCGCGAGGCCACCGGCCGGATGCGGCTGGGGATGTACGGCTTGCCGGCGACCGCCTCCGGTACGTACTCGTGCATGTCGTAGACCAGCCGCGGCACCAGCTTCCTTATGGCGGGGAACAGGGTGAGCAGCTCGGGATCGTGGGCGTGCACGACGTGGGGGCGCAGCCTGAGCAGCGCCCGGACGATCTCGCGTGAGCTGAGGAACCGGGTGCTGCGGCTGCGCTGCGGCAGCGGCGCCAGGACCACGCCGACGTCGTCGCGGCGCTCCTCCGCCCCGGGCGCCATGTACATCACCTGGTAGCCGGCCTCGGACAGCGTCCGGCACTCGCGCTCGTAGATGCGTGGGTCGTCCTGCCGGTGGACGACGCTCAGATGCAGGACCCGGATCACGCTGTGGCTTTCTTCCAGCGGGCCACGATCTCGCCGGCGCTCGTGCACCAGGCGCCGTGCGCAAGGGCCTCGTCCACCAGACGCCAGTACACACGGTCGTAGCCGCGCGAGAGCCGTCTGTCGAAGCGGTTGTTGTGCCACAGCAGGCTCACCGCGCCCCCGCTCCGGAGAGCGCGGACGAGCACCGAGGCGGCAGCCGGCTCGGCGTCCGCCGCGCTCAGTCCACGGTAGTGCGGCTCCTGCAGGGTGCCGTCCATCACCGCGAGCGGCAGCTCGACGAGGTCGAGCGGACGCTCGTCGGCCAGCCGGTACGGGTGGAACGGGAAGGAGCAGCCGCAACGGAAGCCCTCATGCTCGGCGAACGCCAGGGATGTGTCGTAGGTGAAGCCCGCCTGATCGAGCATCGGCAGCGTGTCGTGGTAGAGGGCGCGCAGGTAGTGGTAGCGGATGCCCTCGACGGCGCGGCCGACGCGCCCGGAGAGAGCGTGCCGGTCGCGTTCGAGGCCGCCGAGCGACCGCAGGTCGGCGTCGTTGCCGTGCAGGCCGACCTCACGCTCGGCTGAGGTGACGAGCTTGAGCGCCTCCGGGATGCGCCGCCGATAGGTCTCCGGCTGGTTACCATCCTGCCGGTGCGTGTGCCGGGCGATGACGTAGAAGGTGGAGGAGACACCTCGCGCGTCTTCGCCGTCAAGGATGAGCGGGAACGTCCAGAACGGGTCCGTGCGACGCGGCAGGTGGCGGACGAGCCAGTCGGCGCCGTCTCCGAGCTCTCTGAGGACGGCGCGTCCCTTCCCGTGCCGGACGGCACGGGCGGTGCGGTAGCCGGCGGCGGCGAAGCCGCGCCGGGTCCACCGCCACAGGTTGTCGAGGTCGTGGGTGAGCGCGATCGCGAAGCGGCCGCGCGCTCCCCAGACGCTCCCGGCCGGCGGCAGCGGCGCGAGGCCGAGCTCGGCGAGGCGCGGCGCCAGCACGCCGCGCACGAGCTCGGCATAGCGGTCCACCGCCGGCTCCTCGATGCGCAGCAAAGGGTTGGCGGCGAAGATGCTCGCCGAGTACGGGAGTCGCCCGTACCGGTCGCGCTCGGCGGTGGTGAGCTCGTCCCAGCAGGCGAGCAGCACGAACGCCGAGGCGACGAGGTCGAACGGGACGGCGAAGCCGGCGCCGGGGTCGGCCGGCCAGGCGGCCACGGCCGCGCCGTCGCCGCTCCCGACGGCCGCGAAGGCGCCGGCAGCCAACGGCCGCCGAGCGGCGAGCGTCTCCATGGCGCCGACGTCGCAGGGGATCGTCGGGACGCCCGGGACGGGCTCGGCGGCGTACGCCAGCGCCGCACCGCTCGCCTCGGCCGGGTCGCGGGTCACCGCGGCTCGGGCGCCAAGCGGCGTCAGCAGCGTCTCAAGTACCCAGGCGGCGCGAGGGGCGAATGCCTCCGGGGCGCCGATGAAGACCTGCAGTCGCGGCGCGCTCACCCGCGCATCCTCACACGTCCGCCCTCGCGCGCGGCGCGCGCGTCACGACCTGCCTGAGCACGGCGCCGGCATTGAGCAGGCCAGGCAGCGGGTCGTCGATCGCGTGCAGCCCGTCCATGCGTGTGCCGCGCAGCGAGCGCACGTACTCGCCGGCGTTGCGCTCGCGCTTCGCGATCTCGAGCAGCGCCAGCGGCACGTCCTTGTTGGCGACGATCCACTTGACGCCGTCCCGCTGCCGGTGGGCGAGGTACGGATCGCCGATCGCGTCTCGATAGGCGACGAACGAGAGGTTCACGCCGCACTGTGCGGCGAGCCCGTGCCACTTCCAGTGCCGCGCGTTGATCTCCATGAGGCAGAAGCGGCCGTCCCGCGGGTCGCGCTTGAACTCCACCTGGCTGACGCCGTGGAAGTGGAGCTCCTGCAGCAGCCGCAGGGCGGCGTCGGCCAGCCGCTGGTCCCAGCGGCTCACTCCGGCGAGGCAGCTGCCGCCGGCGTGCGGGTACTGCCGCAGCTTGTGGCCGGTGAACATCGCGAGCGGCCGCGACTCCGCGTCCAGGTAGGACCCGACGGTCCAGAGCTCGTCCTCTCCTCCGGGGATGCGCTCCTGCAGCATCAGGAGGCCGAGATCGTCCACCTTGTCGTAGATGCGTGCGAGGTCGTCCGGCGTCGCGACGTCGAGGATGTGGCGGTGGAAGCGGAGCTTGAACGCCAGCGACTCGACCGGTTTGAGCACCGCCGGGAAGCGGATCTGGCCGGCCGCGGCCTGGAGCTCCGCGCCGGAGCCGACGAAGACGGTCTTCGGCGTGTCGACGCCGGCGCGCCAGGCCGCCTCCAGCTGGGCGCGCTTGTCGTGCACCTTGCTCATCACGTCCCAGCGAGAGAACGGCACGATGAACCAGGGCTCGAGCCGCCTGGCGTAGCGCGAGAGCGGCCAGATGAACTCGTCGTGGCTGGGGAAGACGACGGCGCGCTGCGGGAGCGACCGCCCGAGCGTCTCCAGCCAGATGAGGAACGCCTCCTCGTCGACGAGCGGGTCGGGGCAGACCCGGCCGGCGGCGTAGCGCGAGCGCAGGCCTATCGCCTTGGGGTCCGGATCGAGCGCCAGCATGGGCACGCCGTGGCGCCCGAGGTCGCGCAGGATGTCCAGGCCGCAGGAGTAGCTGACCTGGAAGACGGCGGCGGGCGGCTTCGCGGCCGCCGCCCGGAAGAACCGCTCCGGCCTCATCGTCCGCGCCTTCCGGAGCGGCGCGCCGCCAGCGGCGCGTTCATACCGACTCCCCTTCGGCCGGCTTGCCGCTGCGCCGGATGATGTTCCTGAGCTGGCGCGCCGTCATCAGCGCGCCGGGCAGGGGGTCGCGGAGGGAGTACAGCCCGTCGACACGTACGCCGCGGTAGCTCGCGAGCCACGGCAGAAGCTTCTCCGTGCCGCGACGCCAGCGCCTGAACGCGTCGCGGGCATCGGTGAACGAGACCACCCATTTGAGCCCATCCACCTGGTGCGCCGACATGTAGGGCTCGCCGATGGCGTCGCGATAGGCGGCGAGCGAGAGGTTCACGCCGCAGGCGGTGGCGAGCGAATGCCACATCCAGTGGCGCGCGTTGACTTCCATGAGACGGTACCTGCCGTCACGGGGGTCGCGCTTGAACTCGACCTGGCTGACGCCGTGGTAGCCGAGCTCGCCGAGGAGACGGAGCCCCGCCTCGGCGAGCTCGGGCACCCAGCGGCTCACCGCCATGCTCACGTGGCCGAACCGCGGCGGGTGCTGGCGCAGCTTGTGCCCGGTGAACACGGCCAGCGGCCGGCTCTGCACGTCGAGGTACGAGCCCAGCGTGTAGAGCTCCTCGTCTCCGCCCGGCACGATGTCCTGCATCATCAGCGTACCGCAATCGTCCACCTTGGCGTACGTCTCGCGCAGTTCCTTGGCGGACCCGATCTCCAGCACATGCCGCCGGAAGCGCGTCTTGAACGCCAGCGACTCGACGGGCTTGAAGATGCAGGGGAAGCCGACAACCTCTGCGCCGCGCTCGAGATCCTCGGCAGAGTCGACGAACACGGTCTTCGGCGTATCGACGTGCACGCGCCAGGCCGCCTCCATCTGGGCGCGCTTGTCGTGCAGGCGCCGCATGGTCTCCCAGCGGGAGAACGGGATGAAGTAGTAGGGCTCGAGGCGCTCCGCGTGCTTCGAGATCGGCCAGATGTACTGGTCGTGGGTCGGGAAGAGGACGCCTTTGCACGGCAGCCGGCGACCGAGGTCCTCGAGGAAGCCGACGAACGCCTCCTCGTCCGCCCGAGGGTCCGGGCAGACCATGCCGGCGGCGAGCCGGGAGCGGAGGCCGAGGGCGCGCTCGTTGGCGTCGAGCGCCAGGAGCGGCACGCCCTCGGCCGAGAGGTCACGGATGATGTCGAGGCCGTTGGCCCAGGAGACCTGGAACACGAGCGCCGGGTGGCGCGCCGCGGACTGCTGTACGAACGTGTCAAACCGCACTGGCGTCCTTTCGGGGTGCTTCGGCGAGGACGCGCTCGTACACGCCGAGCGTGAGCCGCGCGTTGCGCTCCCAGCTCAGCTCGAGGGCGGCGGCGCGGCCGGCCTGGCCGACGGCCGCGGCCTTCTCCGGGTCGTCCAGCACCTGCGCAATGATACTCGCCAGCGCATCGGGCGAGCGAACCGGGACGAGGTAGCCGCTCTCACCGTCGGTGATGAAATCCTCGGGGCCCTCTCCCTTGCCGGCGACGACGGGCGTGCCTTGCGCCATCGCCTCCGTGTAGACGAGCCCGAACGCCTCGTCCCAGCTGGGCAAGGCCACCAGCTGCGCGCGCGCCATGAGTGCGAGCACGCGCGCGTGAGGCACGCGGCCGAGGAAGTGGACGGTGTCGGCGACGCCCTCCTGCGCGGCCTGCGCCTGCAGGGCGCCACGCAGCGGCCCGTCGCCGGCGATGGCGAGGTGGACGGTGCGGCCCTGGCGGCGCAGCAAGCCCAGGGCCGCCACGAGGTCGCGGATGCCCTTGCGCTCGATGAGGTACCCGACCGTCAGTACCAGGGGCTCGCCGGGCAGGTAGTCGCTCGCCGGCTCGACCGACTCGCCGAGGCCGGTCGTCCCGTTGAGCACCACGGTGAGCTTCTCAGGCGCGACCACGCGCTCGAGCAGGCCGGCGACGGCGCTCGAGTTGGCCATCACGGCGTCGGCGGCGGCGAGTACCGCCTTGGCGCGCTTCTCGACGCCGCCGCCCATGCGCAGGTGCTGGTACACGTCGGCGCCGTGCACGGTGACGACGCAGGGCACGCGCAGGTCGGCGGCCAGGCGCTGCGCCATGGCACCGTCCGGCAGCGCCTGGTGCGCGTGGATGAGGTCCCACCCCCCGGCGGTCACTGACGGCAGCGAGCGCGCGCTCCTGTAGGCGATGTCGCCCAGGCGGTCGAACAGCAGGCGTTTGGGAGGCTGGACGAAGCGTGGGTAGTCGGCGGTGATGCCGTCGCGGACCGCCTGCCTGGGCTTCTCGCCGCGGCGCCGCTGGCGCTCGTCGCGCCAGAGCACCCGCGGCACCCACGGCGTCGGCGAGATCACGTGCGGCTCCACGCCGAGCTCGCGGAGCGTCAGCAGTTGCTCGTGCACGAACAGGTGGCGCTCCACGCCCGGGGAGGGGTACAGGTGCGAGACGACGAGGACCCTCACGCGCCGGGCTCCGGAGCCGTGGGTCCGCCGCCGGGGTCGGCACGCGTGCCGGCGGCGGTGTCGGCTGCCGCGTCGTCGGGCTCGCCCGCGGCCGTCGTCAGGGCTCGCTCCCGCGCCGCGAGGCGGGAGCGGGAGACGACGGCGAGGGCGAGCCCGTACAGGATCCACATGGGCGCGAAGCTCACCGAGCTGCTCGGTCCGACCGACCCGATGGTCCACCCGAGCAGCGCCAGCCAGGTCCCGCTGGCGAGGTAGCGCGTCAGCGGATCGGGGTCGCTCCTCGCGATCGGCCACAGCGCCACCACGAGCAGCACGAAGAACACGAAGTGGAGGGCGAACCCCACGAGGCCGCCGTTGGCGTAGGTCTCGAGCCACCAGTTGTGGAGGTTGGTGATGCCAAGGGCGTCGGTGCCCGAGCCGATGATGCCCTCGGCCTGTCCTGGTCCGGCGCCCAGCAGCCACGTGCCGCCTGCCAGGCCCAGCCCGCGTTCGGTCAGGCTCGTGCGGATCGCGCCGGACCCCTTCTTGGCCTGCGCCTGGCTGAGCAACGCCTCCAGGCGGAACTGCCGCAGCATGTCGTTGGAGCTGTTGTTGAAGAGAAGCCAGCCGGCGGCCGCCAGGATCACGACGATCACGAGGCCCATCACGACCTTGCCGGTGCGGCTCGAGAGTCGGGGGCCGAGATGCCAGAAGAGGACGATCGCCGCGAGCGAGGAGATGCCGGCCGCGACCAGGCTCGATCGCGAGCCCGTCCGCACGAATGCCGCCGCGCCCATGGCCATGAAGAGGAGGGTGAGCGCGATCCACCGCAGGCGCCGCGTGAAGAAGAGGGCGCAGAGCATGAACGGCCAGCAGATGACGATGTACGTGGCCAGGTCGTTCTGGTTGTGGAAGACGCTGGTGACCGCATAGGTCTGTGACGTCACGGCGGTGAGCAGGCGGGAGGTGGGCAGACGGATGCCGAGCCTCGCCTCGAGGATCGTGAACCCGACGATGAACGCGTAGCCGAGGAGCATGGTGGCGCCGAACCAGACGAGGCGACGGCGAGTGCCGCCGGCCGCCGCCGTCGCCAGCAGCACGGCGGCCATGGTGACGACGATGGCGATGTGGTTGAGGGCGGTGAGCTTGTCGGGCGACCAGACCACTCCCAGGAGGAGCCAGGCGAACCAGAGCACGGCCGGCAGCAGAAGGTCCTTGGCGGCGAAAGGCAGAGGATCGCGGCGCACCAGCAGGTAACAGACGCCGGCGTAGAGGACGACGGCGAGGACGATGCGGAAGAGGAACGCCTGCGGGAACGCGGGCAGTGCGAACGAGGGCCCGAGCAGTGCGAGCACGGGCAGGGAGACGAGCAACGCCGTGAGGACGGCGCCCACGGAGGCGCGCGCCAGACGCTCGCGGCCGAGCGCCACGACCGCCACGAGGCTGATGGCCAGGAGGAGGGCGACGGCGGCCGGCGCGCTGCGCGTGGCGGCCGCCGCCACGAGCACGGTCAGGACCGCGCCGCCGCCGATCAGCGCGGCGTCGGCGGCGGAGAAGCGCCGCCCGTCCGCGCGACCGCCTGGGGCGGCCGGATGGTCCGGCGGCCTTGTGCCTGAGCTCACGGTCATGCCTGCATCTTAGCGCCGCGGCTCCTGCGAGGGCGCCCTGTCGTCAGGGTCGGCCGTCCAGGGGTGCGCCGCGAGCTCGTCGAGGATGGCGGCCAGCTCGCGCGTGAGCTGGGCGAGTTCGTAGCGGCCCAGGGCGGCCGGATCGGCCACGGGCGCCGTGCCGGCGCGGGCCGCGGCGACGAAGTCGGCCAGCGGCCCTCCCATGGGGTCGTCGGGCAGCACGCACGTGCCGCCGCCGACCTCCTCGAAGAGGGCACGGGCGGCGGAGCCGGCGGGCGAGATGGCGAAGATGGGCCGGCCGGCCTGCAGGTACTCGAACACCTTGCTGGACATGCTCTCCGGCCGGCGCCCATTGACGAGCAGGAGCGCGTCCGCGGCACGCTGGTAGCCGAGCGCCAGCGGCAGCGGTACCAGCGGCTCCACGCGCACGCGGTCGCCGAGGCCCAACCGGTCGGCGTCCGGCCGTACCCGGCTCTCGTCGACGCCGACGAAAAAGGCTTTGACCTCCGGCGGCTGCGCCGCGAGCGCCTCGAGGAAGGCGGCGACCTGCTGCTCGCGACCGTACAGCCTGCCGGTGTGCACGATCCAGAAGCCGTCGCCGAGCCGCACGTCGGCCGGCTGCTCGGCGCGGTCGAAGCCGTTGGGCAGCACGTGGGTCCGGCCGGCCAGCCAGGGATGCCGCGCGACGAGGTCGTCGGCGATCGGCCGGTTGACGGCGGTGACGGCCGCGGCGCGCCGCAGCGCCCACGCCTCCAGTCTCTCGTGGGCGGCTCTGTGCGCCTGCGTGGGGTACTGCCGGAACTGGTAGGTGGACCACGGGTCGCGGTAGTCTGCCAGCCACGGCACGTCCGCGTGCTCGGAGAGTACGGCGGCCGCAAGGTGCACGCTCGCGCGCGGAGAGCTGCTCAGGATCGCGTCGAAGCGCTCGCGTCTGAAGATCTCGCGGCCCTTGAGCACCGCCGGCCCGATCCAGGCGAAGTAGGGATCGGGCACCGCCACCCAGCGGTTGATGCGCGTGCTCCGGCGGCCGCCGCCGAGCAGCCGTTTCGGCCAGGGCACGGCGGCGCGGGCCACGCGGACGCCCGGCGGCACCGCTGCCGGGCCCTCGGCCTTCGCGGTGAGGACGGACGGCTGCCAGCCCTCGTCCGGCAGGTGCCGGATGAAGCGGACCACCCGGGTCGTCCCGGCGCTCGCCATCGGCGGGTACGGGTTGGCGATCACGAGCAGCTTCTTCATGCGTCCCGGTCCTTCCTCGTGGCGCGCGGCGCGCCGGCTTGCCTGGGCGGCGTCACAGCTGCGTGCTCCCGCCCTCGGCGACGTCCACTTCCGCCTCGATCTCCGTCTCCTCCTCCTCGGCCTCCAGATCGTCCTCGCTGAGCTGGAGAGCAGGGTCGGCGTGGCCGGCGGCGGCGGCGCTCGTGGCGGCCGTCACAGCCGCCACGCCGGCCGCTCCGACGCCGGCGGTCGCCCCCGTGCCGGCCGTTCGCCCGCCCGCAGTCGTCCGCCGTCCGGGCGTGAGCCGGCGCGCAAACGCGCGCAGCCGCTCCCGCTCCCGGGGCGTGAAGAACCTCGCCGCCCAGAGCACGAGCGGGAACACGAGCAGCGCCGGCGTCATCGCGAGCTGGCCGAGGATCAGGTCGACCAGCGGCTGGTCGACCTGCACGCCGGCGGCCAGCCCGATCGCCCAGCCGGCGCCGAGCGTGAGGGCGGTAGCCACGCCGATGGTGATCAGTCTCCGCCACTCGTATGGGATCGGATACCACCTGTTCGAGACGAAGTAGACGAGGACGGCGAGAACGCCGAACCCGATCGCCGTGTTCCACGCCGCCGCCCACATCCCGTAGGCCGGCACGAGCAGGATGTTCAGGCCCACGTTCACGCCGGACGCGACCAGCGTGATCACCGGGATGAGCCGGTTCTTCTTGGCCACGTTCGCCCCGATCCAGAAGATGAAGTACAGGTTGTAGAGAGCCACCGAGAACGTGAGGACGAACGTGGTCGGGCCCACCGACCAGAAGCTCCGATTGAGCAGCACGTGGATCACCAGCGGCAGGTAGAAGCCGACCAGCGTGAGCAGCGCCCCGTTGAACGCCATGAAATAGGTCGACGAGCGCGAGACCATGCGCTTGTGCTTCTCCGGCTCGTGCAGCTTGGCGTAGTGCCACTGCGGCCAGGCCATGCGGAAGGCCATCCCTACGATGTAGAGCGGTTGCGAGAGTGAGTTGGCGACGGTGTAGAGGCCGACGACGGCGAGGCTCTGGTAATGCTGCAGGAAGAACCGGTCGCTGAGCTTGAGGAAGAAGAACGAGATCGCCGTGAACATCGCCGGGATCGCGAAGTCGAGCATCGACCGCATGAGCTTCGCGTCCCACAGGAAGCGCAGCTTGCGCACGTAGATCGGCAGCGCCGCCAGGTTGAGGATGATCGCCGTGGCCAGGTTGGCGCCCAGGTAGCCGGCAGGCCCCCAGTGGAACACGGCGAGGAACACGATGGCCATCGGCACCTGCATGAGCACGCGCGCGACCGTGTAGGCCGTGAACGTCCAGGGGCGGTGCTCCAGCCGCAGCAGCGTGAACGGCAGGTCGCTGAGGTTGGTGAAGAAGAGCGTGGCGAGACCGATGTCGAAGTAGAGCGCGTACCCGCTCTCGCCCATGATCAGCGTGGAGATCTGGGGCATGAACGCGATCAGGGCGCCGAGCAGCACGGCCGGATAGAAGAAGTCCACGTAGAAGACGTGGGTGATGACCTTGCTGCGGTGGCCGGCGTCCTGGTCGTCGAAGTAGAAGCGCGTGAACGCGACGTCGAAGCCCAGCGTGACGAAGACGTCGAGGAAGGTCGTGACCGTGACCACCATGCCGACGATGCCGTAGTCGGCCTTCGTCATGAACGCCGTGAAGAGCGGCAGCATGAGGGCCGTGAGGAACTTCTGCAGCATGCGACCGCCGCCGTAGATCACGGAGTCCTTCAGCAGCAGCGAGTAGCCGTGGCTGCTCGCCTTCGTGCGCTCACCCATGCGTCGGCGGGCGAATGGGTTCGTGGTGCCTCCGGAGCTCGGTGGGTGCGGCCGGCCGCGGGGACTGCCGCCGGCTGCCGGTCGTGATCTGCCGGATTCTACCATCGGCCTCGAGGCCGGTCGTCCTGACGCGCGCACGTGGAGTCGTCAGGGGCGGCGACGACGCGGCCAGGCGCCGGACGCGCCGCCGCGCTCAGCGGCGGACGGCGCTCAGGTCCTTGGGGAACAGCTCGGCGTGGGCTTCTGCGGCGGCGAGCTGCTCTGCGGCGAGCGGCGACGAGCCGCGCTTTCGCGCCCGAGTCATGGTCGCGGCTACCTTGAGGGCGGCAGCGTGACGGGCGATCACCGCCTGCGGGAGCAGGTCGGACTCGCCCGCGGGGCCGCCGGCCGGGCGGCAGCGCAAGCCGGCCGAAGCGAGCGCCCGCAGGTCGCTCTCGGCGTCCACACCGACCACGGCGACGTGCGGCGCCGCGGCTGCGAAGAGAGTTGCGTCGACGGGCGAGCCGGGGCCGACAGTGCGCACGTCGGCGGCCGGGCAGAGCACCAGAGCGTCCGCCTCGGCGAGACGCCCCAGGACGCCGTCGTCGCCGATTGCATCCCCGGCCTTCTCTCCGCCGAAGAGCTCGATGCGGCCTGCCGTCTGCGGCGCGGCGACGAGGACGCGCGCACCGAGGCGCGTCAACGCCTGGACCACGTAGGGCACGCACGGCGCCTCGCCGGCGATGACCACCGTCGAGCCGGCGACCTCGACCGCCAGGTCGAGCAGGCCGGCGAGGACGCCCAGCGGCGTGTAGCGGTAGAGGCCGATGGCTTCTTCGTCCAGCGCGGCGACCGCGATGCCGTGGCGACGGCAGGTGGCGACGTCCACGTCGGAGGCACGCCAGTGCGCCGTGCCGTGTAGCAGCGCGACGGCGGCGGTATCGGCGATGGTGCGCAGGACCGACTCGTCGACCGGACGCACGCCGGGCAGGTCCGTCACGATGTCCACGGCCTCCAGCGGCGCCTGCAGACGCGTCGAAAGGAGCTTCACCCGTGAGCTCACGTGGGCGATCTCGGCGAAGTACGCGGTCTGCTCCTCGGCCTCCTTGCGCGAGGCGGCGACGCTGTCGCGTCCCACCGCGTACACCTCGTCCGCGCCGGCCAGCGCCGCGACGACCGGCGCGACGCGGCGGTAGCCGACGGACGCCTCCGTGAGCACGCGCAGCCCTTTGAGGTCCAGGCGCGCGTGGTCGATCGCCCGCCTGATGAGGCGGACCGCCTGCAGGCCCGGGAAGCGGGCGTCGCAGGCGTGGCTGTCCAGGTCGGCGGCCATGGTGTCATCCTGCCTGCTGACCGACGGCTTGAACGAGAGAGCGCTCCGCTCCGTCTCCCGAGACGGACGACGGCTGTGCCTCGAGGGCCGGGTCGGCTCAGGCCTCCGGCCCGGCTATACTTGACCTCTCTCGTCCGAGATAGGAGCCGTGCGAAGCAGCAGTGAGGGAGCGTGTGGAGATGGGAGAGGGAGCCGGGTCCGTGGCGAGCGGTCGCTGCGGGCGCACGCGCCGCGGAGCTGCGCGGGTGCGCGCCAGCGCCGTCTGCGCACTCGTCCCCGTCGTGCTCGCCGTGCTGCTGGCCGCCGTGACGTCCGGCGCGGTCGCGCCGGTGGCCGCCGCGGCGCCCGACGCAGCCGGGCTCGACGCCTTCCTCGCGCAGCACGCCTCACCCATGACGGGCACCGGCGCCACGTTCATCCGCGAGGGCCAGGAGCACGGCGTGAACCCCGTCTTCCTCGTCGCCATCGCCGGCGCCGAGACCAGCTTCGGGGCGTACCTTTACTCGGAGAACGGCGACCAGTGCACGTACAACGCCTTCAACTGGTTCTACGGCCCCACCTGGCCCACCAGCGACTTCTCGTCGTGGGACGAGGCCATCGCCCGCGTCGCGGAGGGCCTCGCCGGCCGTCTGTACTACGGCGACGGGCTGTACTCCGTCGACGCCATCGCTCCCCGCTACTGCCCGGACGGCACCGCGCAGTGGATCGCGAACGTCAAGGCCTTCATGAGCGAACTGGGCGGCTACTGGAACGACACGCGCATCGCCGTGAGCGCGGGCATGGTGCCCAGCGCGATGCCTCCGCCGACCGAGCCGGGCCTGGTCGAGCTGAACGGCAGTGTCAAGCTCGACCGCGGCGACCGCGAGGTCGGGCAGCGCATCTACGCGTGGTTCACGCTGACCAACAGTGGCGGCCAGCCGCTGGACCTCGAGGGCGTGCGGCTGGCCATCCGCGGGCCCGGGCGCCTCGTGCGCGACCTGGTCTCCGACCAGCCGGTCACGCTCGGCCCGGGCCAGTCGCTCGAGGTCTCGTCGTCCTGGCCGCTCGACCTGGCCGGCCGCTGGCACGGCTGGATCGAGGTCACGCAGGGCGGCGAGGCGAGCCTGGTGGGCGATGAGCAGGCGTTCGGGTTCTGGGTCAAGCTGCCCGAGGACCAGGTGCTGCACCGCTGGGAGCGGCGCGACGCGACCTTGAGCCGGTCCCTCTGAGACCGGCACCCCCCGGCGCGTCTTCCTAGAACTGCACGTAGAGGAACGGACTCGGCTTGCTCAGGGCGAGCAGCGAGGCGGCGAGCAGGATGCCCAGCACCAGTGCGTAACGCAGCTTGGGCCGCGGCTGGATCTCCCACGTGTTGGGCAGCAGGTTGACCCACAGCAGACCGCCGACGACGAACGCGCCCAGCAGCGGCGCCACGGGCAGGATGTCCTCGCCGCTCACTCCCTGAAGCCCCGCCATCGACTCGAGCACGTCCTTGGCAGCCCGGAGCGAGGACGCGCGGAAGAACACAAAGGCTACCACCGCGCCGAGGAACGTCAGGATGCGGTTCAGCCACACCCACGTCGGTGTGAGGCCGTACTTCCTGGCCACCACGTGGACCGACTGATAGAGACCCCAGAGCAGGCCCCAGAAGACGTACGTCCAGGCGGGGCCGTGCCACAGACCGCCGAGCAGGAAGGTGATCATGAGGTTCCGCACCGTGAGCCATGTCGAGCCGCGTGACCCGCCGAGCGGGATGAAGAGGTAGTCCCGCAGCCAGCCGGAGAGGGTCATGTGCCAGCGGCGCCAGAAGTCCGAGGGATTGATCGCCTTGTAGGGCGAGTCGAAGTTCTGCGGGAAGCGCAGGCCGATCAGGAGCGCCACGCCCACGGCCATGTCGCTGTAGCCGGAGAAGTCGAAGTAGAGCTGCAGCGTGTAGCCGAGAGCGGCCGCCCAGCCGGACCAAAGGCCGAGATGCGCATGGTGCGAGAACAGCTCGTTGACGTACGGCGCCATCATGTCGGCCACCAGGATCTTCTTGGCGGCGCCCATGGCGAGGAAGAACAGGCCCGAGCCGACGAGCGCCCACGTAAGGCGCTGGCGCGCCTGCTCGAGCTGCTCGCCGACGTGGCCGTAGCGGATGATGGGACCGGCCAGGATGTAGGGGAAGAGCGTGACCCAGGCGAGATAGTGGATCACGCTCTTCGCCGGCCTGTACTGGCCGCGGTACATGTCCACGGCGTACGAGATGCCGGCGAAGGTGTAGAAGCTGATCCCGATCGGCAGCAGCAGCTTGAGCGCCGGCAGCGGCTCGCCGGCGCCGAGCAGCTGCAGGATGCCGTCGAACTGCTCGACGAAGAAGCCGCGGTACTTGAAGTAGCCGAGGAACGCGAGGTTCACCGTGACGGCCGCCGCCAGGATCAGCTTGCGGCGGCGGCTCGCACCCTCCGCCTCGCTCTTCGCGAGGTACCGTCCGGCGACCCAGTCGGTGAGCGTGGTCGCGAGCAGCAGCGGGATGAAGCGCCAGTCCCACAGCCCGTAGAAGACGAGCGACGCGACGATGAGGAAGACGAGGCGCGGGTAGCCTCGCGGCACCAGCCAGTACAGGATGACGACGGTCGGCAGGAAGACGAGCAGGAAGCTGTAGCTGTTGAGCAGCACGCGCGCCGGGCCTACTCGCCATCCGTCCTGGGCTGTTCCGGCGGCCAGCCGCCGGTCTGCGCGATGATGTAGTCGATCGCCGGCCGCGTGTTGACCGTGGTCATGTGCACGCCGTCGTACCACTCCCGCTTGTCGTAGTCGAAGACGCGGGGGTCGGTCATGTCGAGGAGCACGAAGTCGTGGTCGTCGTGCAGCGACTCGAGGTAGGCGACCACCTCCTCGTGACGGTCGTCCCACCCGAGCGGTGCCAGGATCGTGTGCAGCTTCGGGTTGAGGGGCGTGAGCGCCACGACCGGAGTCTTGCCCTGGTCGTTCATGAAGGCGAGCGTCTTCTCGAAGTACTCCTGGGCCGTCGGGTCGAGCCCCTTGTACACGTTCTTGTGCAGGTTGCTGTACCGCTCGATGGAGTTGGGCCAGCGGCGGTCCCACTCCTTCTGGCTCCACTTGCGCGGCTTGAGGACGCCGTCGTCCAGGATCTGCTTGCGGTACTTGCTCTGGCTGCTCTTGGCCTCTTCGCGGTAGAGGAGCAGCCGCGCGGAATCGTAGGCGGTGTCCAGGGAGAACAGGGTGGACCGGTTCTGCCAGAGCGCACGCGCGAACTCGTCGGCGCCCTTGCCGACGGTCGCCTGGCCCACGTACTGGGCCATGCGCGGCTCGTTGGCGGTGCGCGCGCCGACCGCGAACGGCACGAACGCTTCGACGTCGAGCAGCCAGAGGTACTCGGGGTCAGCCTGCGGCCAGGTGTCGTGGATGAACTGCGTCATGGCCCAGGCGTCGGCCGTGCCGCCGATGCCGTTGACCCCTGCGTTGAACGTGCTGAGGCCCGTCTTCTCTTTGAGGTACTCCGGTTCGTAGCGCATGGAGCGCGAGCTGCCGAGCACGACGAGCTGCGGCAGCTCCTTCAGTCCCTCGATCTTGTCGGCCTTGACGGTCCTGTCCGACGTCGTGACCGTGGGGAAGAAGTGCGTGCCGACGGAGCCGTAGGGGTCCGCGATGACGTTGAGCGCAAGCACCCCGCCCATGACGAGCGCCGTGACGACGATGAGGGCGAAGACGAACCAGAAGGCCCGCCCGCCTCCGGCGTCCATCTCGGGCGGGCTCGGGACCACGCGGTCCTTGAGCTTGAGCGAACCTGCCGGCGCCGGCTCGGTCGTCTCGATGGCCGGCGCCTCCTGCGAGCCGCGCGGGTAGCCCGGCTCACCGGGCTCGGGGAGCGGCTCGCCTCGCCCATCGCCGCTGACGGACGGACGCGATGCGTCGTCAGGCGTGGGGTCGCCTGCTGTGGGGGGTGTGGGCGTGTCGGACGTCATCAGCTGGATGAGCAGCGACGAACGTGGGCGCTGCCCGGCCTCGAAGGATACCACAGGGAGGTACCCTCGGGCCCCGCGCCCGAACGCATCCCCGGCATCGGGGGTCCTCTGCGGCGCCCGCCCGCTCGTCGTCCGACGCGGGCGCCTCAGCTCTTCTCGAGGTAAGAGGCGATGTCTTCCGCAAGACGCTCCGTGACGATCTCATGCAGCTCGCCGGGGGTCGTCGTGGCGGTGTGGAACGCCTCGATCCCCTTCCCGTCGAGGAAGCACCGCACGAGGCGGATGCTGCCGCCGTGCGTGACAAGGAGGGCGGTTCGGCCGTCCAGGACGCAGTCGCGCAGGCAGGCCAGCACCCGGCGCTGCTGCGCCGCGAGGCTCTCGCCGCCGGGGAAGCGGAACGTCTCCGGGTGCTCGTGGTAGTGCGCCCAGGTCTCGGGCTGGTTGCGGATGATGGAGGAGAAGCGGCGCGTCTCCCACTCGCCGCGGTGCGACTCCGCAAGGCGCGGATCGACGATGAGCGGGAGTCGGGCGCCGAGCATCTCGTGCACGATCCGGGCAGTCTCGCGAGCCCGCACGAGGTGGCTCGTGACGATGAGCTCGATGCCGCGGTCCTCGAGCGCGCGACCCAGATCGCGCGCCTGGCCGCGGCCCGTCTCGTTGAGCTCTGTCTCGGCCCAGCCCTGGCACCGCGCGGGCTCTCGGTTCCAGTCCGTCTGGCAGTGCCGGGCGAGGTAGAGCATCGGGCTTGGTCAGTGGAACGTAAGCAGCGTGTCGCCGCGCACGCCCAGGCGGAGCGTCTCCACCGAGATGACCTCGTCGGGCGGGATGTTGCCGAGGTTCACGTTGGTGCCGAACTGCTTGATGAACCAGGCCTGCTGCTTCTTCACCGGCGCCTCGAAGAGGATCTGCGTCGTGTCGAAGGTCTCCTTGATCTCCTCGAGGAGACCGTCTTTGACGTCGCCGTTGGGCCGGTAGATGCCGACGGTGCCGCTCTCGCGCCCCTCGGTGATGACCTTCCAGGCGCCGGCCTCGAGTTCGCGGCCGATGAGCTCGACCCAGCGGGACGGCGTGATGGTGACGGCGTCGTCTTTGCTCCCGACCTCGCTCAGCACCTTGTAGCGCGCACTGAGCTTGCGGATGATCGCGAGCTTGTCCGCCTCCTCCATGTCGATCGTGCCGTCCGAGACCTCCACGCAGGTCATGCCGCACTCGTCGACCAGCGCCAGGAACTCGTCGAGCTTGCCCTGGCGCAAGCAGACCTCGAAGAAGGTCCCGCCGAAGCTGACCGGGATGCCGTAGCTCTGGTAGAGGGCGATCTTCTCCTTGACGTTCGGCGTGACGACGGCAGTACCCCAGCCGAGCTTGACGATGTCCACGTACCGGCCCGAGACCTCGAGGAACTGGCGCGCCTGCTCGAGGCTCAGCCCCTTGTCGAGCACGTGCGTGAGTCCGCTCTCACGCGGCTTGTCGGTGCGCTCGGGGAGCGTCAGGAACTCGAACATCGGATCATCCCTCCAGTGTCGTCGCGCCGCTCGGCCGGCGCCCGCTTGATGGTACCAGACAGCCCGGCGGGGAGGGCCTCTGCGAGCCTCCCCGGCGGTGGCCACGAGCCCGGCTCAGCGGCCGGCGGAGCCGGCCGCTGACGCTCCCGGCGGCGAGCCGCCATCGGCCTCGGCGTACCGCTCGCGGAAGAACGCGAGCAGCGCCTCGGCGGCACGGCTCAGCACTCGCGTCTTGGAGCGCACCGTGTAGAAGTCCCGGAGGATGCGGAAGCCCTCGATCGGCACCACGCTCAGCGTGCCGTGCTCGACGTCGGGCTCGATCGCCCAGCTGCTGAGGAACGTCACGCCGCCGCCGGCGATGGCCGCCTGCTTGGCGGATTCCATGAGGCCCATCTCCATGACGACGTTGAGGCGCTCGGGACGCACGCCGGCGCGGCGCAGATGGTCCTCGACGACGATGCGTACGCCGGCGCCGCGCTGCTGCATGAGCTGCGGCTCGGCCACGACCTCATCGAGCGTGACCATCTCGCGCGAGGCCCACGGATGCGTGGGCGAGCACACGAGCACGATCTCGTCGCGTGCCAGCGGTTCGGCGATCAGTTCGGGGCGCGGCGTCACGGCGCCGACCGCGCCGATCTCGAACTCCCGCGAGAGGACGCGCTCGATCACGGCGTGGGTGTCGTCCACATGGAGGGCGATGGACACGCCGGGGAAGGCGCGCTTGAACTCCGTCAGCATGGGCGGCAGCACGTTGTCGCCCGGTCCCGTCGACGCGCCGACGACGACCCGGCCGGCGACGAGCTCGCCGAGGTCGAGGATCTCGGTGCGGGCACGTTCGTCGAGATCCAGGATCTCCCGGCCGTAGCGATAGAGCACCTGGCCGGCGTCGGTGGGGACGACCGTGCGGCGCGAGCGGTCCAGGAGGACGGTCTTGAGCTCGCGTTCGAGACTGCGGACCTGCTGGCTCGCGGCGGGCTGGGTGATGTGCATCTCGTCCGCCGCCAGGGAGAAGCTCTTGCGGTCCACGATGCGGCAGAACAGGCGGAGTTGGCGAAGATCCATAAGGAAAGCTTATCGCACTCAGGTGAGCCGCTCAACGAGGCGAGAGCGGCTCACAGGAGCGGCGGTGGGTCCTTGCGCGACGTGTCGTGCACAACACGACCGAGGCGCTCACGGCGAGAGCGGCGGTGCGCGAGGTCCAGCAGCCGGTCGACGAAGAGCGCGGGGTCACGAGGCGGTGAGAGCGCCGTGCGCAGGTCCTTCCTGCGCACGATCACGTCGCCGGGGACCGCGACCTGTCTGAGCCGGCCGTTGGCCAGCAGGGATGCCTCGACCGGTCCGGCCGAGGGCGCCAGCGTGTAGGCGGGCGTGCCGAGCGCGACGGCCTCGCGCAGCATGACGCCGCCGAGTCCGATGACGAAGTCGGCGGCGGCCAGCAGGCCGGCGCCGTCCACCGGGCCGTCGGGGACGAGCGTGCCGGGCAGTCTCAGCCCCAGGAAGCGCCGGCGCTGCTCCTGGTCCCGGGCCACGACCACCAGCGCGAGGTTGCGGCGGCCGGCCAGGCCGGCGATGAGCCGCACGAGGGCCTCCTCGCCTGCCGGTACGGCGTCGCCCGCCGGCAGGCGCATCGGCGGCGCTGGCGGTCGCACGACGCCCACGATGCGCCGGCGCTCGATCCCCAGCCGCGTCAGCACGTCCGGGTCCGGCTGCGCGTCGTGAAGGTAGTACTCCTCCTTGAACCCGGGATAGCGGAAGAGCTTGTCGCGTGTGGCGCCGAGCTCGGCGAGACCGGCGACGGGCACCGCCTCGGGGACGGCCACCTCGTCCACGAGCCGCGCGTTGATCAGGTTGCTGCGCCCGATGCGGTCCGGGTCCAGGAACGTCATCTGCGGGACCGCCAGCGTCCAGGCGGTGAGGACGAAGTCGGTGGCGTGGCTTCCGGCGGCCACGTGATAGCGGCCGCTCGCGGCGGAACCCAGGAGTTGCGCCGTCCTGTTGACCAGGCCGACGGCGCGGGTGCCGAGGCCGCCCCCCCGGTGTCTGGTGGTGAGGAGGCCGCTGAGGCCGTAGCGCCGCAGGACGAGGTCGGCGCCGGCGAAGCGCCGCGCCGTGAGCGTGACGGTGTGTCCGGCGTCCTCGAGCCGGCGCACGATGGGCGCGAAGAAGACGACGGCCGACGCATCGGTGATGTCGACCCAGACCCTCATCGCATCACCGGTTCGCCACGGCCGCCGTCACGCCTGCGCTTCCCGCGCCGACGTGTCGCCGGCGGAGGCGCACGCCGGCCCAGCGCCGGCCGGGCGCCGTCAGGCCAGCCCGGCCGCCACGGCCGCCGCGACCTCCTTGACCTGAGCCTCGGTGAGGTTCGGGTGCATGGGCAGGGCGAGGTTGGTCGCAGCCGCTTCGTCCGTGACCGGGAAGTCGCCGGGCTTGTGGCCCATGTCGGCGAACACCGGCTGGAGCTGCATGGGCGTGGTGTAGTAGGCGGCGCAGTCGACCTGCCGCTCCTTGCACGCGGCGGCGATGTCGTCGCGACGCGGGTGCCTGATGACGTACAGGTGGTACACGTGCGTGAGGCCGTCCGGGACGGCCGGTCGCACGACCTCGTCCGGGAGGTACTCGTCGTACCACTCGGCCACCAAAGCGCGGCGGCCGTTCCACTCGTCGATCACGCCGAGCTCGATGCGGAGGATCGCGGCCTGCACTTCGTCCAGCCGCGAGTTGAACCCGATGTGGGTGAAGGTCTTCTTGTCCTTGCTCCCGTGGAAGCGGAGTTCGCGGGCGTGCTGCACGACGTCCGCGTCGTGCCCCGTGACCAGCCCACCGTCGCCGAAACCGCCCAGGTTCTTGGTGGGGAAGAAGCTGAAGACGCCGAGATCGCCGAGGCTGCCGGCGCGACGGCCGTCGTAGGTCGCGCCCCACGCCTGGCAGGCGTCCTCGATGACGGGCAGGCCGCGGGCGTCCGCGACCTTGCGGATAGCGTCGATCTCGCACGGGAGGCCGAAGAGGTCGACCGGCATGATGGCCTTGGTGTTCGGCGTGATGGCCGCCTCGATCGCGTCCGGGTCCATGGTCAGCGTGTCCGGCAGGATGTCGACGAACACCGGCCTGGCGCCGGCCTGGGCGATGGCCTCGGGGGTGGCGTAGAACGTGAACGGCACGGTGATGACCTCGTCTCCCGCGCCGATGCCGAGCGCGCGCAGCGCGATGGTCAGGCCGTCGGTGCCGTTGGCCACGCCGACGGCCCCCGCGGTGCCCAGATACGCAGCGGCCTCATCCTCGAACCCTTTGACGTTCGGCCCCAGGATGACGCGGCCGCTGCGGAGGACCGACAGCACGGCGTCCTCTATGCGGTCCTGCAGCTCGGCGTACTGCCCTTTGATGTCCATGAGTCCGACGGCCATGTGGAACGCCTCCTTGGGGCGGGGAAGTCGAGGTCCGAACCTACCATAGCCGGTCGCGGACGGGCTACCAGTCCGGTTCGACGCGGGAGAGCCCGTGGGGCAGTCCGCCGCAGCAGGTGCCTCTACGTTCGCCCACCGGTGCCCCGTACTGTACGCTTCCCGGCATGATGCAGTCCGTCATCGACGCGGTCGTCCAGTGGGCGACCGCCCTCATCGGCGACTGGGGCCTCGCCGCGGTGTTCTTCCTGATGCTGCTGGAGAGCGCCTGCATCCCCGTGCCGAGCGAGGCGATCATGCCGTTCGCCGGCTTCGCCGTGAGCGAGGGCGACATGACCCTGTTCGGGATCACCGTCGCCGGCGTGCTCGGCAACCTCGTGGGCTCCTGGATCGCCTACTGGGTCGGCTTGTACGGCGGCCGTCCGTTCATCGACAAGTACGGCAAGTACGTCCTGCTCCGCCATCACCACGTCGAGCTGGCGGAGCGCTGGTTCGAGAGGTACGGACCCATCGCCGTGTTCTTCGGCCGCGTGCTGCCCATCATCCGGACCTTCATCTCGCTCCCCGCGGGCATCGCGAAGATGCCGTTCTGGAAGTTCACCCTCTACACCGTGCTCGGCTGCATCCCGTGGGTGTTCTTCCTCGGCTGGGTGGGCGTGCGTCTGGGCGAGCACTGGGAGGACATCCGGGAATACCTGCACCTCGCCGACTATGCCGTGGTCGCGGCGATCGTCGTCGTGCTCGTGTGGGCCTGCCTGCGGTGGCGGAAGAAGCGCCGGCACGGCGGACCCGGGCCAGAGGAGTACGGGGACGAGGCATGAGCGCCGCCGGCCGGGAGCGGGGGACGTGAGCGCCGCGGACGGCGCCGTCCCGAGCTGCCGCGTCCGGGTGCCGGCCACCACCGCCAACATCGGGCCGGGCTTCGACTGTCTCGGCCTGGCGCTGGACCTGTGGAACGAGGTCCGGTTCAGCCTCGAGGGCGACGGGGTGGTCGTGACGGTGGAAGGGCCGGATCCGGCCGGGCTGCCGCACGACGAGCGGAACCTGGTCGCCCGGGCGTTCCTGAGGTTCTGTGAGGAGGCCGGCGTCGCCGCGCCGGCCGGCCTCCGCATCCACTGCGACATCCGCGTGCCGATGAGCTCGGGCCTGGGCTCGAGCTCCACGGCGATCGTGGCCGGCCTGCTCGGCGCGAACGCGCTGATGAGCCGGCCCATCGGACGCGACCGCATCCTCGAGCTGGCCGCCGACATGGAGGGCCACCCGGACAACGTGGCCGCGGCCCTGCTCGGCGGCCTCACCATCGTCGTGCAGAGGGGCGACCGGCTGCTCACGAAGAAGATCCTCGTGCCCGAGGTGCACGTGGCCCTGGCGGTGCCCGACCTGCCGTTCAGCACGCGTACCGCCAGGGCGGGCCTGCCCGCCGAGGTTCCGATGGCGGACGCGGTCTTCAACCTGCAGCGCACGCCGCTCGTCGTCGAGGCGCTGCGCACCGGCGACTACGACCTGCTCAACCAGGTGATGGACGACCGGCTGCACCAGGCCGCCCGCCTCAAGCTCATCCCGGGCGGCCGCACCGCCTGGGTCGCGGCCCAGCACGCGGGCGCGGCTGCGGTGGCCATCTCGGGATCCGGGCCGAGCCTGATCGCCTTCGTCAGCCTCGCCACCGACGCCTCCCGCGTCGCGCGGGCGATGGCCGAGGCGTTCGCCGCCGAGGGCGTGACGGCCATCCCGCTCGGCCTGGCCGCCTCCGCGTCCGGCGCCACCGTCCTCGGCTGAGCCAACACGTCATCGCGCACGCCGACGGTCCCCGGTGGGTAGAGTGCGACCATGAGCGTGGGCTACGAACTGGTCGACCACACCGCCGACATCGGACTCCGCGTCTGGGGGCCGACGGTCGAGGACGTCTTCGAGGAGGCCGGCCGCGGCCTGTTCTCGCTCGTGTGCGACCCTCTGCACGTCGGGGAGCTCGAGGCGCTCGACCTCGAGCTGGAGGCGGAGGCGATGGACCTCCTGCTCGCCGCATGGCTCAACGAGCTGCTCTACGTCTTCGAAACGCGCCGGCTCGTGCTGTCCGAGTTCGAGGTGTACGAGGTCCAGGAGCGGCGACTGCGGGCGAGGGTGGCGGGGGAGCCGCTCGACACCCGGCGTCACGTCATGTGCGGCGGGGTCAAGGCGGCGACGCTGCACCAGCTGAGGCTCGAGCGACACGACGACGGCTGGGAGGGCTTCGTCCTCCTGGACGTCTGAGGCAAAGGGCTCCGGTGCGGATCGAGCGGACGGGCGAGTTCGTCTACGAGATCCCCGTCGAGGATCCCATGCGCGTGCCCGGCCGCGTGTACGCGCACGCGAGTCTGTTCGAGCAGGCGGGGCACGAAGAGGCGCTCCAGCAGGTCGCGAACGTGGCCACGCTCCCCGGCGTCGTCACCGCGAGCATCGCGATGCCGGACATCCACTGGGGCTACGGGTTCCCCATCGGCGGCGTGGCGGCCATGGATGAGGCCGACGGCGTCGTCTCGCCGGGCGGCGTCGGCTTCGACATCAACTGTGGCGTGCGACTGGTGCGCACGGAGCTCGAGCTCGACGACGTGCGCCCGCGGCTCGAGCCGCTCATGCACCAGTTCATGCGCAGCGTCCCCCAGGGCTCCGGCCCGCACGGCGCCCTCACGCTCAAGGAGGGCGAGCTCGAGCGACTTGCGGAAGAGGGCGTGCCGTTCCTGGCCGCGCGCGGCTACGCCACCGAGGACGACCTCCTTCACACCGAGGAGGGCGGCGTGATGGCCGGCGCGGACGCGGCCGCGGTGAGCCGCAAGGCGCTCGACCGCGGCCGCACCCAGGTCGGCAGCCTGGGCTCCGGCAACCACTTCCTCGAACTGCAGGTCGTGGACGAGGTGCTGGACGGCGAGACCGCGGAGGCGTTCGGCGTCCGCCGCGGCCAGGTGGTCGTCATGATCCACTCCGGCTCGCGGGGGTTCGGCCATCAGGTGTGCACGGACTACGTCGGGCGGATGGCCGGCGCCGCGGCGCGCGCCGGCATCGAGCTCCCCGACAGGCAGCTGGCCTGCGCGCCCATGGACTCGCCGGAGGCCCGCGAGTACCTGGCGGCCATGGCGTGCGCCTGCAACTTCGCCTTCGCGAACCGGCAGATGATGCTGCACCAGGTACGGGGCGCGTTCGAGCAGGTGTTCGGGCAGAGCTGGGAGCGGCTCGGCGTGGAGCTCGTGTACGACGTGGCCCACAACATCGCCAAGCGCGAGGTGCACGCCGTGGACGGGGAGGAACGCGTGGTGCGCGTGCACCGCAAGGGCGCCACGCGCGCCTTCGGCCCCGGCCACCCGGACGTGCCCGAGGACTACCGGGTCGTGGGCCAGCCGGTCATCATCCCCGGCGACATGGGGCGCGAGAGCTGGCTGCTCGCCGGCACGGAGACGGCGATGCGCGAGACGTGGGGCTCGACCTGCCACGGGGCGGGCCGCCTGCTCTCCCGGCATGCGGCCCGCAAGGTCCGCTCGGGCGCCGACGTGAGGCGCGAGCTGGAGGACGCCGGCATCGTGGTGAAGTCGGCGTCCGTCGGCGCGCTCTCTGAGGAGGCGCCCTTCGCCTACAAGGACGTGGCCGACGTCGTCAACGTCGTCGACGCCGTCGGCCTCTCCCGCAAGGTCGCCCGCCTGCGGCCGCTCGGGGTGCTCAAGGGCTGACGTCCGGCCGTCTCGAAGGCCGAGGCGCCCGTTGCGATCGTCAGCTTCTGCCGAGCCGGGCGGCCTCGTCCTTGGTCGTCTCGACGATGGCCTTGTACACCTGGGTGAGGGCCTCCTGCGAGAGCGGCCCCTTGTTCGCGCGCGTCAGGAAGGTGACCATCCACTCCTCGCGCTCGGGGTTGTACATCTCGATGCCGTGCTCCGCCTTGTAACGCCAGAGCTTGTCGACCAGCGTGAGCCGCTTGTTGATCAGGTCGATGATCTTGAGATCGTTGTCGCTGATCTCGTCCCGGAGCTGCTTCACCACCGGGTCGTCGTTCGGCGTGCTCACTCTGTTGGCCTTTCGTCGCTGGAGAGTCAGGTAGGTGTGGCGGACGGCCGACCCGCCGAGGCACATGGCCCCGGTGCCCCGACGGCCGCGTGGCCGCGCGGGCGGCTAGTTCTGCGGCGGGCCGCCCGCCCTGTCGTCGAACTCGTCGTCGTCCTCGTCGTCGTCCTCGAGGTCCTCGTCGAGGTCCTCCTCGTCCTCGTCGATGAGGTACGCTTCGTCGTCCGCCGTGACCTCGGCGGTACGGAAGTCGTCGGGCGAGACGCCCTCGAGGAAGTCGCGGAAGCCCTCGATGATCTCCTCGGTGTCGTCGACCTCGCGCTCGAACTCGATGGCGTTCTCGTCGATGAGCTCGGTGCTGGCGAAGATGGGCGCGTCGGTGCGCACGGCCAGCGCCAGAGCGTCCGACGGCCGCGAGTCGATGTCCACCTCCTCGCCGTCCTTGACGAGGGTGAGCCGGGCGTAGAACGTGCTCTCCCGGAGCTCGGTCACGGTGATGCGGGAGACCTCGGCCTGGAACGAGCCGATGACGTTGGTCAGCAGGTCGTGCGTCATCGGCCGCGGCAGGCTCGTGCCCTGCAGCTTGATGAGGATGGCGGCCGCCTCCGGATGCCCGATCCAGATAGGCAGGAACCGGTTCCCCTCCAGCGTCTTGAGGAGCACGATCGGCTGCTTGCCGATGACGTCGAAGCTGACGCCGTAAATGACCATCTCTTGCACATCCATCATGGTTTGAGTATACGGCAGGAGCCGAGGACCTCACACCATCCGGCGCCGTGATTCTCTGCAGGATCGGTGCCGGTCGCGGCGCCGCAGCCGGCCCGGCATCCAGCCCGGCGAGGCCCGGGCACGCCGCTCGCCGGAACATCGGCGGACGGTTGACGCTCCCTCCCCGGGCTCGCTACACTCCAAGGCCCTGCGGGCGCATAGCTCAGTCGGTTAGAGCGCTTCTCTGATAAGGAAGAGGTCCCTGGTTCGAATCCAGGTGCGCCCACCAGGACTCTCAGGCGTCTTCTCCCCATCCCCGCCTCGGGCAGCCCCCGTTGTTGCAGCCAAGACTGGGTACACGGTCCCAGGGTACGTGGAGGCCAAGTGGACGACCGTCCCAGGACCGTCATGATCTCATCGACGCATTCTCGTGAGAGAGCGAGGGATGATTCGGAGCCTCTCACCCCCCGCCCCCCTCGTCCCGGGTCTGTGTGATGGACGTTCGGTTTCTGCTCGGGAGGCAAGTGGAGTACCGCGGCTGCATCGGAACGGTGGTGAGTCAGGCAGGGAATCACGGACGTGGTGGCCAGGAGCATCACCATCCGATTCGAGGACGGCGGTGAGACCGGCGGAGAGGACGAGGACTAGGCGGCTGCGGAGACCAGCTCGAGCGGTGCAAGCGGCGGACGTTGCTGGAGCGGGCGCTGGTCGTCTCCTCACAGGTTCTGCGGCTATTCTTCGGGGTCGTAAGAACGGGTCGGGTCTCGGCTCAAGCGAAGGGCGGGGAGCGCGTGCGCTCCCCGCCCTTCGCTTGCTCTGCTCAGGCGGCTCGCCGTCTGGCGTTCTCCTCCATCTTGAGGCGCTGCCGGTCCTCGCGCTCGCGCAGCTCGGTGGTGAACTCCTCGCCGAAGTCCGCGGCATCGGCGATCTGGCGGATCTCCACCGTCGCTCCACCCAGGGGCGCTCTCTTCATCAGTCCGATCGCCTCGTCGAGCGAGGCGGCCTGGATGATCCAGTAACCGGCGACCAGCGACTCGGGATCCGGGAAGGGTCCGTTCTCTACTTCGACGTCCCCGCCCCTGTAGTGCAGGCGGGCGCCGTTGGCGCTGGCCAGGAAGCCCTCGCCGGCGAGCATCGCTCCGGACTCGACCAGCTCGTCGTTGAAGCGGGTCATGGCCTCCAGATCCTGTTCGGTCGGCAGCACACCTGCTTCCACGTCGGCGTTGGACTTCACGAACACAGCGAAGCGCTTGAGATGCGTCTGGCCGGATGCGTTCACCTCGACCTCCAGGACGTCGTTGGCAGACTCTCTGTGGGTTCCCGTTTGGCGGCCGCGCAGGCGCCGGACCGCTGGAAGGCGGCCGCGCGTCGGTCAGCCGCTCATCCCCGGTTCTCGGCAGTGAACACGGTCGCCGTGAACGAAGCTCCCTGAGGATCGGCGATCACCGTCACCCTCACCCACGGGGCGTCCGTCGGCGGCAGGAGCACGCTGCCGCCGAGCTCTGTCGCCTTGGCGGCGAGCCGATCTGCGTCGTCTGTGGCGAAGGTCACGCTCCAGTGCGCCGGGAGGTCGCCCTGGTCGTCGCCGATGGGATCGATGCTGGCGACGACGTCTTCGAAGCCCGGCGCGCCGTACTGCGCGTTCCGTTCGCGCAGCCCGGGGTCGCGCTCCTCGAGGTGGTCGCCGTAGCCGGGCAGCGTCCACATCTCGCTGTCGCCGACGGTGAGCGTGCTCCAGCCGAACACCGAGCCGTAGAACCTCTTCGCCGCCTCCGCGTCGCGGGTGTGCAGGCCGTTGAAGTTCACGGAACCCGGCTCGTTCACGATCTGCGCGCCCTTGTGCCGGCCGGGCTGCCAGACCCGGAACGCGGCGCCCTCCGGGTCGGCGAAGACCGCCATGCGCCCCGCGTCGGGTATGTCGAACGGCTCCATCAAGACCCGTCCGCCCGCCTGCCGCACCCTGGACGCGGTCTCGTCGGCGCTCTGCGCGCAGACATAGGTGTTCCAGGCAACGGAGGTCGTGCCACCGTCCGACGGTGAGCCGATCGCGCCCACGTCTCCGCCCCGCAGCCTGGCGACGAAGTAGCGGCCAGGCGAGCCTGCCGGCATACGGTCCTCGAACTCCCATCCGAACAGGCCGCGGTAGAAGTCCATGGCCGCCTCGGGATCGGGCCGGTTCGTGTCCACCCAGCAGGGGACGCCGGGAATGTATCCGTGTCTCTCCGCCATTGCTGCCTCCTTGCCGTCGTCGTCCCTTCTCCATGCCCGGGAACGGGAGCGAGGGGCGGCTGAGCGTTGCGGACATGGGGCGAGCGGTGGATGAGCGCTGCGGACCAGTTCGCGCCTGTGGGGCTCATGTGCGGCGCTGGGCATAAAGGATACAGGACTGTTTGACTCAAGATTAAGGAGGTCACCGAATGGCACCACCACCCGTGCTGATCGTGACGATGACAGGCTGCGAGGCCTGTACGGAGGCGGAGGCCTACTTCCGGCGCCGTGGGATCGTGCCGACCAAGGTCGCGTTCGACCAGGCGGGTCCGGCCCTGAAGCGTCGCATCGCCGCCGACATGCGCGCCCAGCACGTCGACGGCTTCCCGTTCATCATGATCGGTGGCGTCGCGGTGAACGGCTACTCGCCCTCCACCTTCGACCGCTTGCTCTCGATGAACTGAGCTGGTCGTGGACACGATCCGGCCGACGCGCGGCGGTTGGCTTGCGCTCGTGGAGCACAGAGAGGGCCTCGGATCGTCACTGGTGACGATCCGAGGCCCTGATGTCGATCGAGACGCTGCCCCCGGTCAGGCCTGAGGCATGGCCCACTTGAACCCCAGCGGATCGGGAATCACGGTGCCGCGGACCTCGTCCGCCTCTTCGACGTCCGCCAACGCAAGAATGTCCCGTGCTTCATCCTGTCCCATTGCGCCGCTCCATGAGTCGCTGTGCCAGACTGACAACGAGCAGCTTAGGACGAGTGCCGACGGCGAGTCAACGCGACGGCTGCTCAGCCTCAGGGTCCGGGTCCGGCAGAGTCCTGGGCAGGACGTGTTCGGTCCCGGGCGAGTCGAGGAAGCGGAAGCCCGTCACCCTCACGTCCTCACCGTCCCTCGTGAAGACGATGCAGTGCAGCAGTGCCGTGACCTGCTCCTCCACCATCTGTGTGAGGGGGTCCTCACTGCATCGCGGCTCGGGGTCCGTCAGCTTGAAGTGCCAGACGTAGTCGGTGTGCGGCCGGTCGTCCATGACTCAGAGGAGGATCCGCTCGCACGTCACGAGGGCCACCGGGATGCCCAGCGAGCGTTCGAGCTCCGTGTAGGGGACGCCGAGCAGGTCGCGGTGCCAGCGGGAGAGGAACGAGCTCGGAAGGATGATGAGGTTCGGCGCGCCGTGACTGCGGCCGTACTCGCGCACCGCCGCGGCGACGTCCTCCAGGACCCAGAGGTCGCCGACGGTCACATCGCCGCCGAAGTACCTGTTCTCGGGCACGAGCAGCTCGACGTCCGCGCCGTCCGGCCACGGCACCTGCGAGCAGAGCTCCGCGACCAGGCCGTGGAGGAGATGCGAGGTGAGGACAAGGGTGTGCTGCGCCGCGCGCTCCTCGATCGCGGCGCGGATCTGTTTGAGGTACTGCGGGCGGAAGCTGCCCGGGAGGACGATGCCGAAGTGCATCCCCGGGAAGTCGAGACGCGCGTAGCCACGCGGGCGATAGGGGTAGGCATCGACGCCTGCTGCGGGTTCGTGGAGGATCGCCACCATGTCCTCGGCCCCTCGCCGAAGCGTCACGCGGACGACTCCCTCGCGCATGGCGCGCTCGAGCAGGCTCACGGCGTGCGCGCGCGAGACCACCCGCTTGCCGTCCACCTCGACGATGCGGTCTCCGACCCTCAATCCGGCTTCGGCCGCGGGCGAGGCCGGCACGACGCCCTCGACGACGGGGTCGATCGAGCTCGTGACGTGCGCCCAGGGACTGATCAGGATCGGTGTCGCCAGGTCTTCGCGGACGGCGAGCACGCGGTCGCGCACCTGGGGGAGCCACGCATCGAGGTGCCCCGGGCGGTACCGGCGGTGGTGCCGTGAGAGCCCGGGCATGGAGACGCGGATGAAGCGGGCCTCGTGGCGGTCGAGGTACGCGAGCGTCGCGGCGACGTCCTCGAGTCCTTGATCCGGCCAGGGGACGAGCGTGCCCATGAAGGGGATCTCCCGCTCGCGCAGGAGCTCGACCGCACGGACGGCCTGGCCGGCCAGACGGTCCGCCATGACGGCGCGTCGCAGATCCACCCGGGAGGAGATCAGCGAGACGTTCACGTAGATCGGCGCCAGCGTGGCGAGCCGGTCGATGAGCTCCTCGGTAAGCCCGGCGCCGTTGGTGGTCACGTCGATGAGTCCCTCCGGGTCCTGCTCGCGGGCGAGCTCGAGGAGCTCGAGGAAGTGCGGGTTTGCGAGCGGCTCGAAGAAGCCCTTGGACTCACGCGGCAGACCCCTGCCGTCGTGCAGGTAGCGGCGCCGGGTCTCGGCCTCCTCGAGGCTCACGAACGGCGGCTCGCGCTCGAAGAGTCCGGGCGGGTTGCCGTCCTCGTAGCAGAAGCGGCAGTGGCAGTTGCAGACCGTGGAGAGCGAGCCCAGGTTCTCCACGAGCGACGTGTCGTTCGCCGTGCGCCATGCCTCGAGGTCACGCAGGCGGAAGCCGTCCACCTTGACGGGCTCGCCCTGGTACTCCAGCTCCACCAGAGGGAGCACCGAGCGCAGCATCGCCTCGATGAGCTCGATCCGGGGCTCTTCGCGGGCGAACGCTCGGACGTTGTGATACTCGATGATGCACCTCGGGGCGGTCGAGGAAGGCGGCGATCGTGGCCCGCATTATAGGAGAGGCCGGCGCCGGCGGGAACCTCCTCAGCTGCCTTCTCAAGCCCGGGCGCGGAGGGGCCGATATTCTACCCAGCGGGCAGAGCTGCACCGTGCCCAGGCAGGACGATGCGCTGGGGCGCAGTAGATAGGCGACACTTTGAGGCTTCTTCGGCATCACTCACACCAGCGCCGTTCGCACCGACGTGCTCTGCTTGCCTCGGGAACGTCG
>JAAZAR010000062.1 GCA_012514235.1 Actinomycetota bacterium | reverse complement strand
TGACAGAGGACAAGCAGACAACCACCGCCGAGAAACTCAACGCCACCGGCGAGAGGATGCAGGACCTCGGAAAGAACATCACCTGCGGCTGCCTGTCGGTGGTCATCCTGGTGATCATCGGGTTCGTTCTCTACAGCCTGATCACCGGCTGAGGCCGTGTGACACTTTTGTGACACTTTCGCGGGAAAGGCCCACGCTCGAACCTGGAGCCGTGGGCCTTCTTCACGCCTAGAAACCCTCGATTTACCCTCGAAACACCACCCCGGACAGCCACCCTCGCTTGTTTAGGAAACCTGTGCTCTATCCACTGAGCTACGAGGGCAAAGTGCCGCTTTGCAGGGATTTCTCTCTGCATCGACTCGGAGAAGGGTACCACAAGTTGCTAATAGGTTGCTAAATCCGCAGGATCCTGGAGTGGGAGGGGCGACCTTGTGCAGTTCGGCGACTGTCCGGAGCTCATGGTTCACCGCCAGAAGCCTCCGGCTCCGATGGGCGGCCCGGTGCCGGCCCCCACGATCCGCCACTCACCGCCGCTCTTGCGAGCGATCCACATCGACGGCCCGAGCATCCCTCCGCCGGCGTAGTCGTAGCCGCCGTTCTCGTAGGTGGGGCCCGAGACCTCGACCACGAACGGGATATCCGGGTAGCTCGCCACCGCGATCTCCGAGAGAGGGTCGAAGCCGCCGATCCATTTCAGAGCGTACTGCCAGTCGCCCTGAGGATCGGCGAACATGTACCCCCGGTACCCGTGACCGCCGACGAACAGCGCGTCGGTCTCGTGGTAGCGGTGTTCGTTGAGCAGGGTGAGGAAGCGCTCGAAGATGGCCTGCACACCGGCCGGCACCGGGATGCGCTCTGCGGTGCGTGCGGCTATCCGGCGCGCCTCCGCTCGCCAGACCTGCCTTGGCGCCCCGCCGTCCCGCATCATCCCCGGCACGTCCTGCTCTCCGCCCACCGCGAAGTCGTCGGTGATCTTCCAGACGCCCGCGCGCCGCACCACTGTGAGGCGGTGCGGCCCCTCCTCCATCGTCGCGTTCCAGGCGTCTTCGGTCTGCATGTCGAACTCCCCGGTGCGGACCTCCCCCTGATCGTCGACATAGGCCCAGAACTCGTGGATCGGGTAGACGACGATCGAAGCGCGATCGCCCTTCTCGTTGACCGACAGGCTGTGCACGACGGCCAGGGACTTCGTCACCATGCCGGCCGGCCACGGCGCCTCCTTCGAGGCGGCGAGCTTGCCGAGCTCGAGGTAGCGGACGCGCGCCAGAGCCGGCGAACCCGCCGGCAAGAAGGCCCTCAACCGCTTGCGCCCCTGCTCGCCGAGCTTGCCAGGGGCGCGTCCCTGCAGGAGCGCTGCGAAGTAGTCACGAACCAGGCGCCTCAAGCCGGGGTGCCGGGACAGGTGCTGCTCGCTGGCGCTGGCGGTGACGCTTCTGCTCAGGCGCTCCCTGAGCTCCGTAGCGGCAGCGCGCCTCTCCAGCCGGGCGGTCATCAGCGCAGCCTGCAGCGACTCGTTCTCCTGGCGAAGCTGCTCGAGTTCGAAGTCCCGATCCATGCGTTCGAGCTCAGCAGTGGACGACGAGGAGGGACTCGGCGAGGGAGAGGTGGACCCCTCGGAGGCGGCACACGCGGCCAGCGCCATCGTGCCGACAGTGATCGCCGCCAAGCATGCGAGAACCGCCGCGAATCGAAGCAGGCCCCTCATCACCACCGAACCTCCCGTCCCCCGTCCGCACGTCTGACCCTCGGCCAGCCACGGAGAGACGTCGGCGCGCTTCCCCAAGCTCTGTCGCAAGCCTAGCACCGCACGCGGCGGTGGACCAGGAATGGGGCAACGGACACGGTGGCCCAATCGCCCAGAGGGTCGCTGCCGTCTCACCCCACGCGCTGGACCGCCGGCGGCGTCCAGGTGCCGTCCAGCACCTCGGGCTTCGGCCAGTAGAGTCTCGCACAGAGGTTGAACCCGCCCTCGGGCGCCGGCAGCCAGCTCGAGGTGCCGCTGTCGGGATGCTCGTGCTGCACCCAGATGTCGAGAGAAGCGTCCTCGTTGAAGTGCAGGTCGTCACGGTCGCCGATCGCGAAGCGATCCAGCTCGTCGGCCACCTGGAACCCCTCGGCGTCGTAGAGAGTGAGCGACCAGAAGGCGTTCACCGGCGGGATCTGGTCCTTGGTCATGTGCGAGACGTAGCGCTCCTTGCCGTTGTAGGGCCGGCCGTGGGCGTCGGACGAAGCTCACCGGGTAGATGGCGTCATCCGCCAGGTTGGCACCCAAGCCGATCAGCTCGACCGTGGCGCGCTTGAGGTACCAGCTGCCATAGTTGCCCATGGCGTCGATGTTCAGCAGCCGGCCGTTGGCCTGCGTGCCGACCTGGTCCGGGCCTCCCTGATCTTCTTCTGGGCGGCCGGGACGGCCTGCTCCAGAGCCGCCCGCACGACGGGGTCGGCGGCCGCGAGGTCGAAGGACTCGCCGCAGCGGAAGCCGATCTGCGGCGCTGCACGCCGGGCTGGCGCCTTTGTGAGCGGATCGGTGTCGTTGGGCGAGGGGTTGAAGACTCCGTCGGGCGCGTCATCCGGGGACGCTGCGCGTCGTTGTCTGGAATCTCGCCCGCAATCCGGGGGCGTGTCCGGCACTCGACTCGCTCGAGCCGGACATCTGCCTGCTGAACGAAGCCGTCGTGCCGAGTGGGCGTGCGGGACACTGGAGCCGTGCCGGGACGCAAGGGCGCGACTCAGCGAAGCGGCGCTGGACGGCGCCGTGGTCACCGCGCATCCGATCCAGCGCTGGGGCGAGCAGGGCTCAGAGGTCCTCCTTGTCCATGGCAGCGTCGCGAACGGCGAGATGACCTGGGGCGAGCAGCGCCCCCTGGCCGACCGTTGGCAGCTGGTGGTGATCGACCGCCGCGGCTACTTCCCCAGCGCGCCGATCGATCATGAGGACTTCGCGGAGGACGTCCCCGACGTCGTCGAGCTCCTCGGCCAGGGCGCGCACCTCGTCGGCCATTCCTACGACGCCGTAATCAGCCTGCTCGCCGCCGCCGAGCGTCCAGAGGCCGTCCGCTCCTTGACGGTGATCGAGCCACCGGCCTTCGGCGTGACCCTCGATCACCCCGCAGTCAAGGCGTTCGCCGCGAGCCCCGCTGCCGCCGCCGCTCCTGCAGAGCGCGGAGCTGCTGATGTGGAGCGCGACCCCACCGAGGCCGTGATCCCGCTCGAGAGGTTGCGAGAGGCGGAGTTCCCCAAGCTCGTCGTCTCAGGTGCCCACAGCGCGGCATTCGACGCCGTCTGCGACGTGCTCGAGAAGGAGGCGTTCCTCAGCTCGGCCGAGGCAGAGCGCACGACGACCTAGCGGCGCCGGCTTGAGAGCGCAACGAGGACAGCGCGCGAAGGGCGGGACTCCACGTCCCGCCCTTCGCCTCAGCGCTGGTCCTTCTCTATTCCTCGATCTCCGCAGCCGAGCCGTCGGCGCAGTAGTAGCCCTTGCTCAGGCCGAACTCCTTGTAGTTCTCGCAGTCGCCGCAGATGCAGCCGCGCCGCACGACCTCGTTCTGGCTCTTGCCTCTGGCGCAGTAGAAGCCGTCGTCGCCCGGGAAGGACGGGCACGTGCCGCAGATGCAACGCTGCATGTACTGCTCAGTGTTCGGTACTCCAGGCACCTCGCATCACCTCACTGGTGTTGGGAAGCTGACCGAGAGCCGCGATCAAGGGCAGGGCCGACTCGCCTCACCTCCTCGTGCATCGCGCGTTCAGTGCCGACTCCTCTTCGGCGTGACAGACCCGACCTGCAGCCGCGCGACCCGGCCACCCCCGGCTCCACTCCGGGCACTACCCGTCGACGAGACCGGCGAGCGCGTGTCCGTTGAGGCCGCAGGCCGGACGCGACACCCGGCGAACCCCTCCCGGGGGGCTTTGCGAGCCCGAGCCACTCCTGCACCTGCATCACCCGGCAGTCTCTCGACCCAGTCCGAGCGCCGCCTTTCTAGGTTGCCCTTCCCGGCAATCATGCACTGCAAGGTAAACTTGCAGTCATCTGCATTGATTGCTACACTGCCGCCTATGGCCGTGACCACCGGCATCCGCGAACGCAAGAAGGCACAGACCCGGCGTGCCATCATGAAGGCCGTCATGCACCTCGCCCTCGAACGGGGCCTGGATGCGGTCACGGCCGACGACATCGCCGCCGCCGCCGACATCTCGGTGCGGACCTTCCACAACTACTTCGGCAGCAAGGAGGAGGCGCTCATCAGCGCCTGGCGGTCGGAGTTCGCGGTCCATCTCGAGGAGCTGCGCGCGAGGCCTCCGGAGGAGCCGATCCTCGTCTCGCTGGAGCACGTGTTCGCCGGTATCGCGGAACGCATCGCCGTGCATCCCACGGACACCTCGTCCCGGAGCGACCTGCTCTGGACGAGCACGTTCATGGCGTCTCGCCGGTCCCTGCTGCTCGACGAGGCCGTCCGCATGCTCACGGACATCGTCGCAGAGAGGACCGGCACCGATGCCGCGACCGACGGCTATCCGCATCTCGTGACCGCCACCGCGATCTCGGCGACGGCGAGTGCGTTCCTGTTCGCGTCCACCTGCCCGCCGGGCGAGTGCGACGCCGAGCGCCTCATCCACGAGAACTTCGCGCTGCTGCGTGCCGGGCTCGTGCGCACCCAGCCGGGCCCTTGACTCGCCACCCGCACGAGGCCTGAGCACGGCCGGCCGCCGTCCATGACCGCGCCCGCCGTCCGGTCGCGCCGTTGCCCCGACCCAGGGCGCCCCGAACGGCCGTCATCACGACACTGGAGTCCCACACCATGGCAGAACTGCTCTACCGTATCGGTCGCTTCGCCGCCCGGCGACGGGGGACCGTCGTCCTCGTGTGGCTGCTGGTCCTCGCCGCCGCCGGCGGCGCCTACGTGTGCTTCGGCGGACCCGCCAACGGTGAGATCACGATCCCCGGCACCCCGACCGCGCAGGTGACCGACCGGTTGCAGTCCACCTTCCCTGAGGCGGCAGGGGGCAGCGGGACGATCGTCTTCCACACCGAGGACGGCTCGGCCATCACTGCCTCGCAGAGGGAGGCCATCTCCGAGCGCATCGAACGGGCGACGACCGTCGCCGGTGTGGAGAGCATCGTCGACCCCTTCACGACGCAGGCCGAACGCGAGAAGCAGGCTGCGAAGGTCACCGCCGGGCGCGCCAAGCTCGCCGACGCGCGCACGCTGGTCGCGGGCGGGCAGGGCAAGATCGAGCGCGCCAAGGCCAAGCTCAGGGACGGCCAGGCCAAGCTCGACGCGGCCAAGACGGAACTCGAGGCCGGGCGGGCGCAGCTCGCGGCGGCGAAGGCGAAGCTGCCCGCCGCGCAGGCCGAGATCGACGCCGGCCGCGCGAAGCTCGCGGCCGGCCAGGCGAAGCTGGACGCGGCCAAGAAGAAGCTCGCCGCCGGCCAGGCGCAGCTCGACGCCGGCAAGGCACAGCTGGCCGCCCAGCAGGCGCAGCTCGACGCCGCCGTCGAGCAGGCGAAGCAGGACGGCACCTTCGGCGAACAGAAGGACCAGTTCGACGCGGCCCAGGCGCAGCTCGACGCCGGCAAGGCGCAGCTCGCGGCCAAGCAGGCCGAGCTGGACGCCGGCAAGGCGAAGATCGCCGCCAACCAGCGCAAGCTCGACGCCGGCAAGGCGAAGCTCGCCGCCGGCCAGGCGAAGCTGGACGCCGGCAGGGCGAAGCTCGCGGCCGGCCAGGCGAAGCTCGACGCCGGCAAGGCGACCATCGCCGAGAACGAGGCCAAGCTCGCTGCCGGCAGCGCCACCATCAAGAAGAAGCAGGCCCTGATCACCCGCAGCTGGAAGACCATCCGCGAGAAGCAGGCCCAGCTCAAGACCGCCCCCTCGAAGCTGGCCGCCCGGACCAGGAAGCTCGAGACAGGTGCCGCGCTGCTCGACCTCGCCTCCGGTTACCGCCTCGTCTCGAGCGACGGCAGCGCCGCGATCGCCATGGTGACGTTCACCCAGCCGCAGCTGGCCGTGGCGCAGTCCACCAAGGACGCCCTGATCGCCTCCTTCCGCGACGATCCCGTCGCCGGCCTCTCGATCGACTTCTCGTCCTCCATCGCCACGGACCTGCCGGCCCTGATCGGGCCGAACGAGGTCGCCGGTCTGGTCGTCGCGGCCGTCGTCCTCTTCGTCCTGCTCGGCACGCTCGTGGCGTCCGGGCTGCCGATCGTCACCGCACTTATCGGCGTCGGCACCGCAACGCTCGGCGCGCTCTCGCTCTCGAACGTGCTCGAGATGACGTCGGTCACCCCGATCCTCGGCATCATGCTCGGCCTGGCGGTCGGCATCGACTACGCGCTCTTCATCGTCAACCGGCATCGCCGCCAGCTCCGGGAAGGCTACTCCGTCGAGGAGTCGATCGCCCTGGCCAACGGCACATCCGGCAACGCGGTGGTCTTCGCCGGGTCGACGGTCGTCATCGCACTCGTTGCACTCAACCTGACGGGGATCCCGTTCCTGGGGCTGATCGGCACCATCGCCGCGGCGTCCGTCGCCATCGCCGTGCTCGTCGCCGTGACCCTCACCCCGGCGCTGCTCTCGTTCGCCGGGGTGAGGGTCCTGCGCCGCAAAGAGCGGGCACAGATCGAGAGCGGCTGCCACGAGACCCCGACGCCGGCTACGCCGCTTCCGACGTGGCGCGCCGTGGGTCAGGTGGCTATCGGCATCGTCGTGCCGCTCCTGATCGCCCTGCCCGCCGCATCGATGCGACTCGCCCTTCCCATCGGCTCGTCAGAGGCCGCCAGCTCCACCCAGTACCGCGCCTACACCACGCTGGCCGACAAGTTCGGCGAGGGCCAGAACGGCATGCTGCTCGTGATCGCCGACCTGCCGGCGGGCACGACCGACCAGCAGCTGGTGGAGCGCCAGGTGGAGGTCGCGAAGGCGATCTCGGCACTCCACGACGTCGCCGCGGTCGCGCCGGTCCTGACGTCGGACGACCACCGGATCGCGGCCTTCCAGGTCGTGCCCGAGGGGGGACCGACGAGCGTCTCGACCGAGCAGCTTGTGAGCGACATCCGGGCCGCCTCGAAGCTGGCGGGCGGGATCAAGCTCGGCGTCGCCGGCCAGACCAGTGCCGCCATCGACATCTCCGAGAAGCTCGCCGACGCGCTGCCGGTGTACCTCGGCGTGGTCCTCGGACTGTCGGTCCTCATCATGATCGTCGTCTTCCGCTCGCTGCTGGTCCCGCTCGTCGCGACAGGCGGCTTCGCCCTGTCGCTGTTCGCGGGGCTCGGCGGCACTGTGGCGATCTACCAGTGGGGCTGGCTGAGCAGCGTGTTCCAGGTCTCCGACCCCGGCCCGATCCTGAACTTCCTGCCGACTGCGCTCGCCGGCATCCTCTTCGGGCTCGCCATGGACTACACCCTGTTCCTGGCCTCGGGCATGCGCGAGGCGTACGCCCACGGGGCGCCCTCGCGCACGGCGGTCGTCCTCGGCTTCAGGGCCGGACGGTCCGTGGTGACCGCAGCCGCCATCATCATGGTCTCGGTGTTCGGTGGGTTCGTCTTCGCGGAGAACGCGATGATCCGGCCCATCGGGTTCGCGCTCGCGTTCGGCGTGTTCGTCGACGCGTTCGTCGTACGCATGGTGATCCTGCCGGGGCTGCTGCACCTGATCGGCGACCGCGCCTGGCGGCTGCCCCGCTGGATCGACCGCCTGATCCCGAACGTGGACATCGAGGGCGCCGCGCTCGAGCGCCAGCACCCGCACGTGGTCGGAGCGCCGCAGGAGACGCCGCACGACGACCCCGCGCCGGCACAGCCCGCTGCGGCGACGGTCGACTGAACCTCACGCTCCTGCGACACGGACGGGCGCTGTCGGGCTATGATGGAGCCGCCGCCCTCGGGCATCAGTGCGGGTGGCGGCTTCAATCCATCGTCGCGTGCATCACCCCGTCAGGGCCGACGCGGGGATACGCGCCAGAGAGGAGCACGAACGTGGCTCAAGGCAAGGTCGAGTGGCTCGACGTGACCGGAGCTGAGCAACGGCTCATCGCATCCATGGTCGAGCAGGGCAAGCGGGGCCCGCGGGCCGCCGTCGTCAGGCAGGTCTAGCACCATGGCGAAGAGCAAGGCCCCGACGCGGGGCAAGCGCAAGGGCCGGCCCGTCAACCCGACGCGGCGGCGGTACTGCCGCCTCTGTGAGGACAAGGTCGACGAGGTCGACTACAAGGACGTGGCCACCCTGCGGCGCTTCGTCAGCGACCGCGGCAAGATCAAGACCCGGCGAGTGAGCGGCGCCTGCCGCCGCCACCAGCGCCAGCTTGCGGCGGCGATCAAGAACGCGAGAGAGATGGCCCTCCTGCCGTATGTGGCTTCGGTCGCGTCCGGCGACGACAAGCGGGGCGGACGCCGCCGAGGCTGAGCCCAGCGGGCATCTCCCGCCTGGGCTGGGCGGCCGGAGTCGCGGTCTGCACCGGCCACCACGTCAGTCGATCGGCTCGACTCCTTCTCGCTCGAGGCGCTCAAGGCTGTCCTTCATGGCCTTGAGCGCCTCCGGCGAGTGTCCTCGCCACTCCGTGACCTCGCCCGTGACCCGCAGCGGGTCCCGGGACCGGTACGACTTCGTCGGATTGCCCGGGAACCTCTTGTCCGTCAGGTTGGGGTCGTCCTCGATCGAGCCGGTCGGCTCCACAAAGTAGATCCTGCCGGGGCCGTCACCGGCCGCCAGTTCCGCCCCCCAGACGGCGGCGTCCAGCGTGCCCGTCAGGTAGACGAAGGTGGTCGCCCGCTCGCGGTCGCCGAAGTTGGGCGAGCGGCCGGGCTCGATCAGGTCTCCAGGCTCGAGCCCGGCCTTCGTGCCGTGGAAGAACCGCTCCACACCGGTCGCGCGGCACGAAAGACAGGGCCGCTCCTCGACCGCGCCCCGGCCCCGGCACACGGGGCACGGATACGACACGACGAACGGCCCCGGTTCTGGACCGCCCACGCCGGGCTTCACGTCGTCGGTCATCCGCTTGCTCCTCGCTGCGCCCTTTCGCCGGCGCCCGCACAGAGCTTCGGGCGCCGGGCGGGACTGATCCCGCCCGGCCCCCTCGTCTGCTCGTCGGCCCGGTGGCCGATCCGGTTCGGACCGCCGCCCGGCGGTCTACGCCGCCCAGCGGACCGACTGGCCGCCGTACTCTCCCCGCTCGACTACCTCGCTGATGGTGTAGCCGGGGTCGGACACCATCTCGCTCGCGACGCCCCTCCACGTCTCCTCGAGCCTGCCCGCGAAGGCCTCCGCCTCGCCGAGGCTGTCGAACTCCAGATGGCCGATGACCATGTTCTCGTTCCCAACGGGGTGCTCGAGGACGTACCGGCGCACACCGGAGGCCTCACGCTCGAGCGGGTCGCTGTCGAAGACCTTCTTCCACTCACCGTAGTCGGAGACGGTGTGCCAGATGTTCAGGACGTACATGACGCTTCCTCTCGTCCGCACTGATCGTATGTCCGTCTCTACCCTGCGAAGGGCTGGTGCGGCCATCCGGGCGTCAGGGATCGCCGAGGAGCGTCGGTGCGATGCGACGCGGGCGACGTTGCAGTACCTAGAACCTCTATGCATACTAGCGCCATGCATGCAGATGCGAACTACCCGCCGCGAGAAGAGGCATCGTGGAGATCGGCAAGGACCTGACGGCAGCGGCCGCCACGCCGATCGTGCTGGCGATCCTCGCGGAGGGTGACAGCTACGGCTACGCCATCCTCCAGCGCGTGCGCGAGCTCTCCGGAGGGCATCTCGAGTGGACGGACGGGATGCTCTACCCCGTCCTGCACAGGCTCGAGCGTCTCGAGCTGGTCGAGGCCCGCTGGGAGGTGGCGGAGAGCGGCCGGCGGCGGCGGTACTACCGCATCACAGCGCGCGGCCGTGCCCGGCTGGCGGAGGAGCACCGACAGTGGCAAGCGGTGGACGACACGCTGCGCACCCTCTGGCGCACCGTCTCCCCGCCCGACTCGGCCGGCCGCTCCCGAGCCGGCGGACTGCGGCCGCGGCGAGCCTGACCGATGACGACCCGAAACGGTGCGACCTCGCTCGAGGGCCAGATCAGCCAGTGGCGCGAGTACCTCCGCCGCCGACAGGCGCTGCAGCCCGTCGACGTGGCGGAGTTGGAGGACCATCTGCGCGAGCAGGTCGCCTCCCTCACGGACGCCGGGCTCACCGAGGACGAGGCCTTCCTGGTCGCGGTCAAGCGCATGGGCGAACTCGACGCCCTCTCTCGGGAGTTCGCCCGCGAGCACTCGGAGCGCCTGTGGAAGCAGCTCGTCGTGGTGGCCCCGTCGGGGCCCGGCGAGCCGGGCACGCAGGCGCACAGGGACGCCGCCGTCGCCTTCGGCCTCGCCGCGGCGGCGGCCGTCGCCATCAAGGTCCCGACGCTCTTCGGCCTCCACCTCGACGGCGACGCCGGCTTCTACGCCCGCAATCTGAGCCTCTTCGTGCTGCCCCTGCTGACGGCCTATTTCGTCTGGAAGCGTCGACTCGGCGGCAGCACCGTCGTCTGGCTCGCCCTCGCGTTCGTCGCCGCGGCCCTGTTCGCCAACGTCTATCCCTTCACCGAGGGCGGCTCCACGCAGGCACTCACGGCGCTGCATCTGCCCATCGCCCTCTGGCTGGTCGTCGGCGTCGCCTACGCGGGCGGCCGCTGGAGCCTCGTCACCGGCCGCATGGACTTCGTCCGCTTCTCCGGCGAGCTGGCCATCTACTACGTCCTGATCGCGCTGGGCGGAGGCGTCCTCATGGCCTTCATCGCGCTCATCTTCCAGGCCATCGGGGTCGACGCCGAGCCCTCTTTCGAAACGTGGCTGCTGCCCTGCGGAGCGGTGGCGGCGTTCATCGTCGCGGCGTGGCTGGTGGAGGCCAAGCAGAGCGTGATCGAGAACATGGCGCCCGTGCTGACCAGGCTGTTCACGCCGCTCTTCGCCGCCGCGCTGCTCGTGTTCCTCGTGACGCTCGTCTGGACGGGGCGCGGCGTCGACGTGGAGCGCGACGTGCTGATCGCCTTCGACCTCCTGCTGGTCGTGGTGCTCGGTCTGCTGCTCTACTCGGTCTCCGCGCGCGACCCCCAGGCGCCCCCCGGCGTGTTCGACGTGCTGCAGGTGGTGCTGGTCGTGAGCGCGCTGCTGGCCGATGCGGTCGCGCTGTGGGCCATCGGCGCCCGCATCACCGAGTTCGGCTTCACCCCCAACAGGGTGGCCGCCCTCGGGGAGAACATCGTCCTCCTCGTCAACCTCATGTGGTCGGCCGTGCTCTCCGTCGGCTTCCTGAGAGGACGCGTGCCGTTCACGCGACTGGAGAAGTGGCAGACGGACTACCTGCCGGTGTACGCGGCGTGGGCGGCGGCGGTCGTGGTCGCCTTCCCGCCGCTGTTCGACTTCATCTGACGTCCAGCGACGAGATCGCCCGGCAACGGCACCGGCCACGCACGCGGACGTCGGGGACGTATCCTGTGCGCACCAGCACGTCAAGACGACGGAGGAGCCGACCGGAGCCGCCAGTGGCCTGCGTCTCACCTGAGAGTCCGCCGAGGGCGCCTTCCCCGACCGGGAGGAAGAGTGCCGCCGAAGCCCGACCCCGCCCCCGAGCGACCAGGACCCCCTCATCGCCTCGGAGGACGCCGCCCCCGACGAGATCTGGTTCACGGGCAAGGACGGCAGGGTCACCCTGCTGGGCACCGACTCGCAAGGCGAGTCCGGCGTCGTGAACGGCGAGCAGATCGAGGCGGTCGCCGCGAGGTTCGAGACCTATCGCGCCGACGGGACGCCCCGTCCCCCCGAGGAGGCGCCGCTCCTGCGCGCCCTGCGCGGAGAGGTCATCAGGGGCGAGGAGGAGCTCGTCCGCTGCCCCGCCACCGGCGAGCTGCGCCGACGCGTGGTGACGGGCATGCCCGTCCGCGACGGCGACGGCGCGGCCATCGGATCGGTGTGCGTGGTGCGCGACATCACGGGGAGCAAGCCGGCCCAGCAGGCATTGCGCGAGAGCGAGCAGCGCTTCCATCTCGCCCTGCACAACACGCCGGTCTCCGTGGCGTTCCTGGATCGCGACCTGCGCTACGTCTGGGCGTACAACCAGCAGGGCGGGCGACCGGACGAGATCATCGGCATGAAGGACGAGGAGGTCTTCTCCCGGGGCGAGGCGGCGAAGCTCGACGCGCTCAAGCGACGCGTGCTGGACGAAGGGGTCGAGGTCCGCCACCAGACGTGGCTCGACCGCCCGGAGGGACGCACCTTCCTCGACGTGACCTATCAGCCGATCATCGACCAGTCCGGCGAGGTGTCCGGGATCGGCATGACGGCGGTCGACCTGACGCAGATGAAGCTGGTTGAGGAGGAGTTGCGGCGCAGTCGCGAGGACATGGCGCGAGCCCAGAGCGTCGGGCAGATCGGAAGCTGGCGGCTGGACACCCGCGAGGACGTGCTCACGTGGTCCGACGAGGTCTACCGCATCTTCGGAGTCCCCCGCGGCACTCCCCTCACGTACCGGACGTTCCTCGACAGGGTGCACCCGGACGACCGCGACTTCGTCGACGAGCGCTGGCAGGCGGCCTTGCGCAGCGAACCCTACGACATCGAACACCGCCTGCTCGTCGACGGGCAGGTCAAGTGGGTACGCGAGAAGGCGTTCCTGGAGTACGACGATGCAGGCGAACCGTTGGGGGGATTCGGTATCACCCAGGACGTGACGCAGCGCAAGCGGGCCGAGGAGGCGCTGCGCGAGCGGGAGGCCGAGAAGGCAAGTCGCGAGGAGCGCAGCCGGCTCGCCCGCGACCTTCACGACTCCGTGACGCAGGCGCTGTTCGCAGTCACCATGAAGACCGAAGCCATGGCGTTCGACGAGGAGCTCCCGCCCCACCTCAAGCGTGCCGTCCACGACATCGAGCGCCTGAGCCGCGGCGCCCTCGCGCAGATGCGGACGCTGCTCCTCGAACTCCGCAACGACCCGATCGAGGCGGTCTCCATCCGGCAGCTGCTGCGCCACCTCGTAGAGGCGACGGCGGGCCGGACGAGCACGCAGATCCAGCTGGACGTGACCGGCGACGACCTGCTGCCCCCGGCGCTCCACGTCGCCGTCTATCGCATCACCCAGGAGGCGCTGAACAACGTGGCCCGGCACGCGAGGGCCGACCATGCCTCCGTGGTCCTCGAGAGCCGGAGCGGCAGGATCCATCTGAGCATCGAGGACGACGGCAGCGGGTTCGACGTCGTCCCGGACTGCCCCGGGCATCTGGGCATCGCGGGGATGCGCGAGCGAGCGGAAGAGGCCGGCGCCCGCCTGCGGATCGTCTCCCGGCCCGGCAAAGGGACACTGGTGCTGTTGTCCGCCGAGCCGGAGCGGACGTGACGCCTCGCGCCTCGCGCGTGAGCAACGCGGCCGGAGGCCCGGACCAGTAGTGACCGGCGACCGTCCGGGCCGGTCGACAGCCGTCTCAGAGCTGCGCCGAGTCGACGAAGAGGATGCGGCGCAGCCTCTCGCGCCGCTCGCGGAGCGCCGCACTGTGTCTCCTGCCGGCGTCGCCGTCCGTCAGGAGACCCAGCGACGCGGCGTCGTCCACGACGGCCAGTGCCTCGTCCGCCAGTCCCCGCCGCTCGAGCAGGGCGCTGAGGCGGTCGAAGCTCTCCAGGATGTCCCGCCGCACCGCCGCGTGGCCCAGCGGGTCCTCCGTCACGTCGAGGCACTCGACGATGGCCTGCTGCAGCAGGCTTGCGGCGCGAGCAGGGTCTGACCCCTCGCACTCCGCTGCGTCCTGCAGCAGCGCCGAGACATCGAGCAGACGGCGGTCCAGCGCAGCCTCGACGGGCTGCTCGGCCGGCGGCTCGGCGGCAGGTGCCGCCGTCGGCCCGTCCACAGCTTCGGTCGCCGGCCCCTGCTCGGCGGCCGGCTCGGGATCGACTTCGGCCGCCGGTTCGACGGCCGGCTCCGCGGGCTGCCCGGCCGCCGGTTCCGTCGCCGGGTCGGCGGCCGGGTCGGCCGCAACATCAGCCGGAGGGTCGGGGGCATCCGCAGACACGCCGTAGAGCTCGGTCTCTTCCACCGGCGGCGCCTCGGACTCCGGCTCCGCGGTGGCCGCTTCCCCGACGGACCCGGTGTCGGGCGCCGCGTCCGCGAGAGGCTCGGTGTCGGGTGGCATCGACTCCGGCAGGACGACGGGCTCGGCGGGGGCGACGGTCTGGCCGCCGGCGTCCTCGACCGTCGCGACTGCTTCGACTCCCGCCGCCGGCTCGCAGGTCGCACCGCAGACCTGACAGAACGTCGCCGTCTCGCCGATCGACAATCCACATTGCGTACACGCTCGCACGGCCACTCCCCGGTCGTCCGCTTTGCCACTTCCTCCTATCGGCAGTTCACCAGCATTCCATAGGTGTCAACGGGTGTCTCCGGAGTCTCGCCTCCTGCGGTCCCATCCCGCCGGCTCGCGAGCAGGCGCACGGCAGGGACGCGGAGCCGCCATCGAACGGGAAAGGCATGTTCAGGGGTCACGCGAGTGAGACTCGACCGAAGGGGTGGAGATGGACTCCGACCAGGGACTGTGCGAGCTGCACCGCCTGGACGACGCGTCCGCGCTCGGCGACGTCGCACGGTCGCTGGAGACGCACGGGATCGAGGCCGACGTGTGGCCGGAGGGTCACCGGGGGCTTCTGCCGCGCGTGGCGCGCACCTGGCGCCTCATGGTCCGGTGCAGGGACGTCGTCTACGCGCGCTGGGTGGCTGCGGCTGCCGGTTTGGACACGTGGACGGAGCGGAGCGACGAGGACTCCGAGGCGGGCTTCGCCTGACCCGGCGGACGACCGTACGCGGCTGGGGCCGGGGCGCTCTCAGCGCCCCGGCCCCAGCCGCTTGGCTCGCTGTACGGCCCGATCGAGGGCCGGAACACGTGTTACTTGCTCTTGCCGATCTTGAACATCTTGGTGCCGCAATCCGGGCAGACACCCTGGGTCGCAGGCTTGCCGTTCTTCATCGTGACGGCCTTCTCGTCCTTCATGGTCTTCTTGGCACGACACTTGACGCAATACGCCTCAGTCGCCATTCCGTCTCCTTTCGGGAAACCGTCGCGGGCCCCACGCCCGCCCCCCTGAGTTCGCGGGCAGCATACTCCCTCGCTTGAGCGTATGCAACGAGCCTGCGTCGAGCCTGCGTCACGCTCGCGCCACGCTCGCGGCACCGGACACCCCGCCGGGCGCCGCCGGACGGACGGGAGCGGCCGCCGGCCGGACGCGGACGAAGCGGCCGGCGAGGGCGGCGGGCTCGCTCAGCAGAGCGGACGCCGTCTCGCTCCCGGTCCGCTCCAGATGCTCTTCGAGCAGTGCCGTGAGCTCGGCGACCGCGGCCTCGTCCATGCCGGCGTCGACGACGGCGGACTGGCCGGCGAGCCAGGCCGGCGGCGCATCGGCGCGGAAGTACGCGGTGCCGCCGGTCATGCCGGCGCAGGCGTTTCGCCCCACGGCGCCGAGCACCGCCACCACGCCGCCCGTCATGTACTCGCAACAGTGATCGCCGGCCCCCTCGACCACGGCGACGGCGGCGGAGTTCCGCACGGCGAACCGTTCGCCGGCCCGGCCGGCGGCGAACAGCCGACCGCCGGTGGCGCCGTACAGGCAGGTGTTGCCGGCGATCACGTTGGCCGGGCCGCCGAGCCGGCGCTCGGCCGGCCGCAGCACGAGCTCGCCGCCGGCCATGCCCTTGCCGACGTAGTCGTTGGCCTCGCCGGTGAGCTCGATGACGAGGCCGGCGGTGAGGAACGCGCCGAGGCTCTGACCGGCGGAGCCCGTGAGCGCGAGGCGCAGCTCGCCCCCGAAGCCGTCGTCGCCGTACCGGGCGGCGATCTCGCCGGCGAGGCGGGCGCCGACGGCGCGGTCGCGCGTGGCGACCGCCTCGCGGATGGTGAGACGGCCCTGTCTCTCGATGGCGGCCGCGACCACCGGATCGGCGAGCAGTCGGTCGTCCAGCGTGTCGCAGGGCCTGCCCGGGGAGACCGGAGGGACGCAGCCGCGCACTCCGGCGGGCGCCGGGAGCGGCCGCCGCTGCGCGGCGGCTCCGCCCGGCGCCTCCGCCGGCCGGAACCAGTACCGGTCCAGGCCGTCGGTCTTGAGCTCGCCCGTCTGGGCGAGCTCGAGGTACTCCGTGCGGCCCACGAGCTCGTCCAGCGACCGCAGGCCGAACCCGCCGAGCAGCTCGCAGACCTCCTCCGCCACGAACCGGAAGTAGGCGACGATGTGCTCCGGGCGACCGCGGAACTTCTTCCGCCGCTCCGGATCCTGGGTCGCCACGCCCACCGGACAGCGGTTCTGGTGGCAGACGCGCGCCATCACACACCCCTCGGCGAGCAGCACGGCCGTGCCGAAGGCGAACTCATCGGCGCCCAGCGCGGCGGCCACGACGACGTCGCGGCCGGTCCGCAGGTCGCCGTCCACCCGGAGCGTGACGCGGTCGCGGAACCCCGCCTCGACGAGAGCCCGATGCACGTCTGCGAGACCGAGCTCCCACGGGATGCCGGCGTGCTTGATGGAGTTGAGCGAGGCGGCCGCCGTGCCCCCGCCGTGCCCGGACACGTGGATCACGTCCGCGCCTGCCTTGGCGACCCCCGCGGCGATGGTCCCGATGCCCGTCCCGGCGACGAGCTTGACCGAGATCGCAGCTCGCGGGTTCACCATGCGCAGGTCGTAGATCAGCTCCGCGAGGTCCTCGATCGAGTAGATGTCGTGGTGCGGCGGCGGCGAGATGAGCGTGACGCCGGGAGCCGCGCGGCGCAGCCCGGCGATGTACGGCGTCACCTTGTCGCCGGGCAGCTCGCCGCCCTCGCCCGGCTTGGCGCCCTGCGCGACCTTGATCTCGAGCTGCTCCGCCCCGGCGAGGTACGCCGTGGTGACGCCGAACCGACCGGATGCCACCTGCCGGATCTGACTGGTCGCCCGGTCGCCGTTCACGAGTCCCCGCAGGTGGGGGAACCGAGCCGAGCGGCCGCGCTCGTCGACGTCGTCGATGACGGCATCCCGGCAGGCGTCCTCCCCTCCCTCGCCCGAGTTCGAGCGCCCATGGATGCGCGCCATGGCGACGGCGATGGTCTCGTGTGCCTCGCGGGAGAGCGCGCCGAGCGACATGCCGCCGGTGCAGAAGCGCGGCAGGATGGCGTCGGCCGGTTCCACCTGGTCCGGGGAGCAGCGCCTGTCGTCGCCGGAGGCTGCCGCACCCGGCTCGCCCGCGAGCGTCAGCAGATCGCGCAGTGCGGTCGGCGGCCGCCGCCTGAGCTTCTCGCTGTAGGCGCGGTACAGATCCGGCAGGCCCTCGACGCAGGCCCGGCGCAGCGTCTTGGCCGCGTCCGGGTTGTTGAGATGGTACTCGCCGCGCGGCCGGTAGCGCACGAACCCGTAGTCCTGGAGCTTCTCCGGAGTGAGCTCCGGGAACGCCTGCTGGTGGATCCACACGGTCTCTCGAGCGAGTTCTTCGACGCTCAGCCCGCCGATGCGCGACGGGGTGCCCGCGAAGGCGAGGTCGATGAGGTCAGCCCCGAGCCCGACAGCCTCGAACAGTTGCGCCCCGTGGTAGCTGGCCAGCAGCGAGATGCCCATCTTGGAAAGGATCTTCCGCAGCCCCTCTTCCGCCGAGACGCGGTAGTGCCGCAAGGCCTCCTCCAGGTCGGCGGGCCCGCCGCCGTTGCGTCCGCCGCCGTTACGTCCTTCACCGTTGCTCCCGCCGCCGCTTCGTCCGTCGCCGTCAGCGCGACCGCCGCGGCCGGACGGCTCCTCCCCTGCCAGCCGGCCGCGCTCCCAGAGGTCGCGCACCGTCTCGAACGCCAGATACGGGTGGACGGCGGAGGCGCCGTAGCCGATGAGGCAGGCGAAGTGGTGCACGCTCCAGCACTGCGCCGTCTCGGCGACGAGCGAGGCCCGGCTGCGCAGGCCTCGCCGGATGAGGTCGTGATGGACGGCGCCCACCGCCAGCAGCGGCGGCACGTGGCTGGTCTCGGCGGCCGCCGCCTCGAGACGGTCGGTCAGCACGATCACCTCGGCGCCGTCGCGGACCGCCGCCGCCGTCTCCCGGCAGATGCCCTCCACCGCCTCGCGCAGACCCCACGGTCCGCCGGCCACCGCGAAGGCGGTCGAGACGCGGGCGGTGGGCAGCCCGAGGGACGAGAGCGCCTCGGTCTCGGCCCGGTTGAGCACCGGCGACGGCAGGTCCACCCGGCGTGCGTGCTCCGGGCCGGGAGTCAGGAGATCGCCGCGCGGACCGAGCCGGACGGCGAGCGACATCACGAGCCTCTCCCGCAGCGGGTCGATAGCCGGGTTGGTGACCTGGGCGAAGCGCTCGGTGAAGTAGTCGTAGAGCACGTGGGGCTTGCCCGAGAGGACGGGCAGCGGAGCGTCGTTGCCCATCGAGAACCGGGGCTCCCTGGCGTGGCGCGCCATGGGCCGGACGATCAGTTCGACGTCCTCGGCGGTGAAGCCGGCCGCCGCCTGCCGGCGCACGAGGTCGGCGGCGGCAGCTTGGGAGCCGGCGGCCGGCTGAGAGCCGCCGGCGGACCTGCAGCCTGCTGCGGACTCCGAGCTCGCGGCGGACCCGGCGTCGTCGGCGAACGCCCGGGCGGCCAGCGTCCTGCGCTGCGCCGCGAGCCAGGAGCCATACGGGCGGCGGGACGCGACGGAGGTCTTGACGACGTCGTCGCGCAGGAGCCGCCCCTGCTCGAAGTCCAGGGCGATCATCTGACCGGGCCCCAGACGACCCTTCTCGACGACGTCCTCCCCCGAAAGGTCGACGGCTCCGGCCTCGGAGGCGAGCGCGAACATGCCAGAGCGGGTGCGCGCAAAGCGCGCGGGACGCAAGCCGTTGCGGTCCACGCACGCGCCGGCGTGACGCCCGTCGGCGAACGCCACCAGCGCCGGGCCGTCCCAGGCCTCCTGCACGCCCGCGTAGTAGTCGTAGAAGTCGGCGACGCGGGCGTCCTCCGCCCCTGCCGCCGGCATCGCCATCATCATCGCCTCGAGCGGGCTGCGGCCGCTGCGCACCAGCACCTCGACGAACTTGTCGAGCGCGCCTGAGTCGCTGCTGTCCCCATGCACCACCGGCAGCAGCTCGGCGATCCGCCCGTCCCACACCTGCCCGACCAGCTGGGGCTCCCGGGCGCGCATCCACGCGAGGTTGCCGAGCAGGGTGTTGATCTCGCCGTTGTGCGCCAGGAGGCGCATCGGTTGGGCCAGGTTCCATCTGGGCGCCGTGTTGGTGCTGAACCGGCGGTGGAGGACGGCGAAGTGGCTCACGTAGCGGGGGTCCTGCAGGTCCGGGTAGAACTCCGGCAGCACCGGCGCCGTGAGCATGCCCTTGTAGACCACGGTCCGCGACGACAGCGAGCAGATGTAGAGGTCGTCCAGGCGACGGATGACGCGCTGGCGGTGGAGCGCCCGCCCGACGGCCCTGCGGGCCAGGAGCAGGGCGCGCTCCAGCTCGTCGCCGGCCAGCGTGGGTGAGTGCGCCACGACCTGTTCCACGCACGGGTGGCGCTCCCTGACGCCGGGCGGGAGCGCCTCCGGACGCAACGGCACCTCGCGCCAGCCCACGACGACCAGCCCCTCGTCCCGCAGCGCCTTGGCGACCAGCTCGCGGGCCAGCGACCGCTTGCCGTGTTCCCGCGGCAGGAAGACCATGCCGACCGCGGTCGAGTACGGCCGCGGCTCCGTGAGCCTCTGCTCGGCGAGCCAGGCCTCGAGCAGGCGCCAGGGGATGGCGGTGAGGACGCCGGCGCCGTCGGAGGCCTCGCCGTCGGCGCCGACGCCGCCGCGATGCTCCATCGCGGCGAGAGCGCCGAGGGCGAGCTCGACCACGTCGCGGTCCGGCTCGCCCGATATCCGCGCGACCAGGCCGACGCCGCAGGCGCTGTGGTCGCGCCGAGTCTCGTCGAGCCGGTCGTCCGCGGCCGCGTCGAGACACGCGGCGTCCCGGCCGATGACTGGAGGGTGAGCACGGCGGGCCCCGTTGACCGCCGCACCCGAGAGATCTGTCGGACAGCTTGTGTACAAGTGGTCCTGACGCACGGGTGCTGTATGGACACTGTAGCCCATCCGTCCCGGGATCGCGACTTGAAATCCATCCGCGAGACCGGTCAGAATCTAGCCCGTCCATACGGCCGCCAGTCGGCCGCCATCTGCATCCGGCCTGAAAGGATGACTACTATGACGGAGCTCCGGGCCAGCATCGAGAAACTCGTCAAAGACGAGAACGTGAAGCACATCCAGCTGTGGTTCACGGACATCCTGGGGAATCTCAAGATGATCGAGATCCCCGACCGCCAGCTCCCCAGCGTCATGGAGAGCGGCGCCCCCTTCGACGGCTCATCCATCAGCGGCTACGCCGAAGTCGAAGAGAGCGACATCATCGCGATGCCCGACTGGCAGACGTTCACGGTCCTGCCGTGGGCGCAGGGCAGCGAGCGGACCGCGTTCGCCTTCTGCGACATCCTCAGCCGCGACTACAAGCCCTTCGAGGGCGACCCGCGGGGGGTCCTGCGCCGCCAGCTCGACCGCGCCGCCAGGATGGGTCTCGACTTCTACGTCGGCCCGGAGCTGGAGTACTTCTACTTCAAGAGCGCTGACAAGCCTGAGCTCACGGACGACGGCGCCTACTTCGACGTGCTTCCGGCCGACCTCGGCAACGACCTGCGCAAGCAGACAATGCGCACGCTGGACAGGCTCGGCATCCCCATGGAGGCGAGCCACCACGAGGTCGCCCCGAGCCAGCACGAGGTCGACCCCCGGTACGACAAGGCGCTGATCATGGCGGACCGCGTGATGGTCACGCGCATGATCGTCAAGGAGGTCGCGGCCCACAACGGCATCCACGCGACCTTCATGCCGAAGCCGCTCCACGGCGAGAGCGGCAGCGGGATGCACGTGCATCAGAGCCTCTTCCGCGGCTCGACGAACGCGATGTTCAGCGAGACCGACCCGAACCACATGAGCGAGCTGTGCAAGGGGTTCATCGCCGGGCAGCTCAAGCACATGACCGAGATCTGCTCGCTGCTCAACCAGTACGTGAACAGCTACAAGCGCCTCGTGCCGGGGTACGAGGCGCCCGTCTACATCAGCTGGGCGCACCGCAACCGCACGGCACTGATCCGCGTGCCCAACTTCATCCAGGGCAAGGAGAGCTCGATGCGCGCCGAGGTCCGCAACCCCGACCCGGCCGCGAACCCGTACCTGGCCTTCGCCGTCCTGCTCGCCGCCGGGCTCGAGGGCATCGAGCAGGAGTACGAGCTGCCGCCGAGCGTGGAGCCGAACATCTACAAGATGACGCCGGACGAACGCGAGACGATCGGCCTCGGCGCGCTGCCCAACAACCTCTACCAGGCCATCCAGCATACGCAGGAGAGCGAGCTCGTGCGTCGCACGCTGGGCGACCACGTCTTCGACCGCTTCATCACCAACAAGCTCAACGAGTGGTACGAGTACCGCGAGCAGGTCACCGACTGGGAGATCGCCAAGTACTACTCCAAGATCTGACCGACGCCGACAGGGATGAGGAGCGGGCCGGGCGGACGCCAGTCCACCCGGCCCGCTCCGGCGTACGGTAGACTCGAAGAAGCTGACGCCATGGAAGGACTCGCGAGACATCTCACGGACTGGATCGCCGCCGAGGTCAGCGGGGCCGGCGGCCGCGGCGCCGTGTTCGGCCTCTCCGGCGGCCTCGACTCGGCGGTCGTCGCGGCACTCGCCAAGCGGGCCTTCCCGCACCACACGCTCGGCGTCATCATGCCGTGTCACAGTGACCCGAGAGACGCGGAGGACGCGTCCGTGGTCGCCCACCACTTCGACATCCCGAGCTGCACGGTCGACCTCGCGCCCGTCTACGACCTCATGCTCGAGCGCCTGTCCGTGTGCAGCAGCGATTTCTGCGACAGCAGGCTGGCCACGGCCAACCTCAAGCCGCGGCTGCGCATGACCACGCTGTACGCGTTCGCCAACCAGCTCGACTACCGCGTCCTCGGCACCGGCAACCGCAGCGAGCTCGCCCTGGGCTACTTCACCAAGTACGGCGACGGCGGAGCCGACTTCCTGCCGCTCGGCAGCCTGGTCAAGAGCGAGGTCCGCGACCTCGCCCGTCACCTCGGCGTGCCCGATCGCATCATCACCAAGCCGCCGTCGGCCGGCCTCTGGGCCGACCAGACCGACGAGGCCGAGATGGGCCTCACCTACGAGGAGCTCGATGCCTACTTGCTGACGTCGGAGGCGTCGCCCGCCGTCAAGGCGAAGGTCGACGCCATGCACGCCGCCAGCCAGCACAAGCGCGAGCTCCCCCCCATCGCCCCCAAGCCCGGCGCCTGAGGAGGCGACCGCCCTCGAGGCGGCCACACGCGGCGCCGGCCCAGGGCCGCCGACGCGGTCCCGGCGTCGTTTGGTACACTCATACGCCGTCTTCTTCGGAGGTTCACCTTGTCTGTCGTCGTCCAGAAATACGGAGGCACGTCGGTCGCCGACGCCGCCCGCATCGGTAACGTGGCGCGGCGCATCGTGGCCACGTTCGAGCAGGGCAACAGCGTCTGCGCAGTCGTGAGCGCCCGTGGCGACACAACGGACGAGCTGCTCGAGCTCGCCCATGAGATCACCCCCCACCCACCCGAGCGCGAGATGGACATGCTCCTCTCGGCCGGGGAGCGCATCAGCTGCGCCCTGCTCGCCATGGCCATCCACCGGCTCGGCTACGACGCGGTGAGCTTCACCGGCTCGCAGGCCGGCATCGTCACCGACACCACGCACATGAAGGCGCGCATCCTGGACATCCATCCGGCGCGCGTACACGAGGCCATGCAGGACGGCAAGATCGTTCTCGTCGCCGGCTTCCAGGGCGTCAGCACGGCGAAGGACGTCACCACGCTGGGCCGCGGCGGCTCCGACACGACCGCGGTGGCGCTCGCGCATGCGCTCGACGCCGCGGTGTGCGAGATCTACACGGACGTCGACGGCGTCTACACCGCCAACCCCAGCATGGTGGCGAAGGCGCGCAAGCTCGACCACATCTCCTACGACGAGATGCTAGAGATGGCGGCGAGCGGCGCGCAGGTGCTCGCCCTGCGCTCGGTCGAGTACGCGCGCAAGTACGACATCCCCATCCACGTGCGCTCCAGCTTCACGGAGGCAGTGGGTACCTGGGTCACGGACGGAGGCCACGGAATGGACATCGAGCAGCAGCTGGAACAGCCGATCATCAGAGCCGTCAGCTACACGACCGACGAGGCCAAGGTCACGCTGCGCGGTGTGCCGGACAGGCCGGGCGTCGCGGCCCGCGTCTTCAGCGCGCTGGCCGACGCCCACGTCAACGTCGACACGATCATCCAGAACACGAGCGAGAGCGGGCACAGCGACATCTCGTGCACCATCCCCCTCGAGGACGTCACCGTCGCTGACAAGGCGCTCAAGGACATCGTCAAAGAGCTCGGCGCGCACGAGTACGACACGGACACGGACATCGCCGTGGTCAGCCTCATCGGCGCCGGCATGCGCAGCCACCCCGGCGTCGCGGCGACCATGTTCCAGACCCTCGCCGACCTCGGCATCAACCTCGACATGATCGGCACCTCGCCGATCAAGATCTCGTGCGTCATCGCCAAGAAGCACGTCGACGACGCCGTACGCACGCTCCACACCGTGTTCGAGCTCGACGAAGAGTCCGTCGTGCACGAGTCCGCCGACAGGGGTGGCTGCTGATGGCCGCCCGCGAGTACACCGTCGCCATCGCCGGCGCCACCGGGGTCGTCGGCGGCACCGTGCGCGCGATCCTCGAGGAGCGGGACTTCCCCGTCCGGGACCTCAGGCTCCTCGCCAGCGCGCGCTCCGCCGGACGCCGCCTCACGTTCAAGGGCACCGACGTCGAGGTCGGGGAGCTCGCCCCCGGCGCCTTCGACGGCGTCGACCTCGTCTTCTTCGCCGCCGGCGGGTCCGTCAGCACCGAGTACGCGCCCCAGGCCGTGGCCGCAGGGGCCACCGTCATCGACAAGTCGAGCGTGTTCCGCATGGACCCCGGCGTGCCGCTCGTCGTGCCGGAGGTCAACGCCGACCGCCTCACCTCGAACTCCGGGATCATCGCGACGCCGAACTGCTCCACCATCCAGATGGTCGTCGCCCTCAAGCCCATCTACGACGCCGCGGGCATAGAGCGCGTCGTCGTCAGCACCTACCAGGCCGTCTCAGGCAGCGGGCAGGGCGGCATCGCCGCCCTGGACGCGCAGGCGCGCCAGTGGGCCGCCGGCGGACCGGTCGAGCAGGCGTTCTATCCGCACCAGATCGCCTTCAACCTCCTGCCGCACATCGACAGCTTCCTGCCGTCAGGAGCCACCAAGGAAGAGCAGAAGATGGTCGACGAGACCGTCAAGATCTTCGACGATCCGGACCTCAAGGTCACGGCCACCTGCGTGCGCGTGCCCGTGTTCGGCGCGCACAGCGAGGCGGTCAACGTGCAGACCAGGAGCAAGCTCAGCGCCGCGGAGGCGCGCGAGCTCCTCGCCGCGACGCCCGGCATCGTGGTCGTCGACGACCCGGCCGAGCTGCGCTATCCCATGCCGCTCCCGGCCGAGGGCACGGACCCGGTCTACGTGGGCCGCATCCGGGAGGACGTCACCATCCCCAACGGGCTCGACCTCTGGGTCGTCTCCGACAACCTCCGCAAGGGCGCTGCCCTCAACGCCGTCCAGATCGCCGAGGAACTCGTCGGCAGGGGTCTGCTCCAGGCCGCCCGGGCATAGTGGACCGGCGCCCCTGACACCTGACGTCTTCCGGACCTGACAGAGGAACCAGTCATGCCTGACCCCAGCAGCGAGACCGGCGCCGACGTGGTCGACGTCGTCATCGTCGGCGCCGGCCCTGCGGGGCTGACGGCGGCGATCTATGCGAGCCGCAGCCGCCTCAGGACAGTCGTCCTCGAGCGCAACATGGCCGGTGGCCAGATCGCGCTCACCGACCTCGTAGAGAACTACCCCGGCTTCCCCGAAGGCATCTCGGGTTTCGACCTCACCCAGAAGATGAAGGAGCAGGCCGAGAAGTTCGGCGCCGAGATGCGCGAGATCGAAGGCGTCGTCGAACTCCGTGCCGAGCCCGACGGCTGCCACGCCCTGGTCACCGACCGCGAGGAGATCCGCGCCCGCACGGTGATCCTGGCCCCCGGCGTCGAGCCCCGCCGGTCCGGCATCCCCGGCGAGGCCGAGTTCATCGGCCGCGGCGTCAGCTGGTGCGCCACCTGCGACGGCGCCCTGTACAGAGGCAAGACGGTCGCCGTCGTCGGCGGCGGCGATTCGGCCGTCGAGGAGGGCATGTTCCTCACCAAGTTCGCCGACAAGGTGTACCTCGTGCACCGCCGCGACCAGCTCCGCGCGGCGCCCATCGCCCAGGAGCGCGCCTTCGCCAACCCCAAGCTCGAGTTCGTCTGGGACTCCGTCCCCAGGAAGATCGACGGCACCGAGGTGGTCGAGGCGCTGCAAGTGGAGAACGTCAAGACCGGCGAAGGCCGCACGCTGCCCGTCAACGGCGTGTTCATGTACATCGGGCAGATCCCCAACACCACCTGGCTCAAGGACACGGTCGAGCTCGACGAGTACGGCTACATCGTGACCGACGGCCTGTTGCGCACGAGGATCGCGGGCGTGTTCGCCTGCGGCGACGCCCGGGCCAACCCGCTCAAGCAGATCGCGATGGCGGTCGGCGAGGGTGCGCTCGCCGCCATCCAGGCCGGGCGCTACCTGGACGAGCTCGACAGCCCGCCGGGGACTCCGGCGACGGCCGGCGAGAGCGGCGCCGGCGCCCAGCAGTGAGCCGCGTCACCGTCGCGCGCACGAAGCGCGCGACGGTGACGCGGACGCGCCGGCGCGGTACGCTGGTGCGCGACTCCCGCCGTCACAAAGGCGGACCGGCCGCCCGGCGCAGGGCCGTGGCGCAGAACGACACGACGAACACAGGAGGACGTACGTGGACGCTGTCTCGCAGGACAACTTCGAGACCGAGGTCATCAAGGCGCCCGGCAAGGTCCTGGTCGATTTCTGGGCCGAGTGGTGCGGCCCCTGCCGCATGATCGGTCCGGTCCTCGAGGAGATGGCGGCCGACTACCCGGACGTCAAGTTCGTCAAGCTCAACGTCGACGAGTCGCCGGCCGTGGCGCAGCAGTTCAGCGTGATGAACATCCCGACCATCCTCGCGTTCGAGGCGGGCGAGGCGAAGCACCGCATCGTGGGCGCGATGCCCAAGGCGAAGCTCATCGAGGAGCTCGGCGCCTTCCTCGGCTGAGCGTCCCCGGCCGACGCCTCAGACACGACCGCACGGGAGCTGCAAGACGCGGAGCGCTCAGCCCCGTTCCAGACGGAGCCCGACGACATCGTAGCTGAAGCCGACGACGCGGTCCGAGAACGCCACGTCGAGTCCGGCCTGTACGTCCACAGGGAGGGCTTTGAAGCGGCCGCGGATGAGCTCCGCCTTCGGCGGAGGCACCGCGGCCGCCTGCACCCAGTAGTCCAGGTCCGCCGTCCGGCGCACCGAGCTGCGCCGGGTGACGCTCATGCCGGAGCGGGCGACGATGTCGTCCAGCTCGCCGGCCAGGTAGTGACGACGATGGGCCGGCTGCCGCAGCCGGGCGATCTCGTTGAAGGCACGGTCGGTGACCTCGTCCACGACCGTGTCCAGGACGACGATGCGCCCCCCGTCTGAGAGCACGCGCTGCAGCTCGGCCAGCGCAGCGACCGGCTCGGGGAGCAGGTGGAACGCGTCCTCGCAGACGATGAGCGAGAACTCGCCGTCCTTGTACGACAGCGCGTACAGGTCAACGAGCGTGAAGGCGACGTTGAAGAGCCCGAGCTCGGCAGCCAGACGCCTGCCTTCTTCCAGCAGGTCGGGCTGCTCGTCGGCGGCCTCGACCGACTCCACGTCCGGCGCCAGGGCGAACCCCGCCACGCCGGCACCGGTCGCGTAGTCCAGCACCCTGTCGCGGGGCGCCGGCCCGGCGAGGTCGACCAGCAGGTCGAGCGACGCGTCACGCATCTGTTCCACGGCTCCTCCCTTCACCGTACCGTCGCCGGCGGGCTCGTCCGGCACCCAGAGGGCCCAGTCGGCGCCTCAGCACTCGAGCGGCAGGCGCAGCCGTCACCGGCCACGTCACGACGTCGCGCGTGACGACTGCCTCCCCCTCATCCGTACGTGACCGTGAAGATGGTCCCTGTGACGCTCAGACCGATCGCGACCTCGTGACCGTCCACCCTGGCGCTCGCGCGGTGGTCGCCGGCCGCCTCGCCGAGCGCGAACTCGCTGGCGAGCGTCTCGGCCATGATCGCAGCACGGTGACGCTCGGCCGGCGTGCGGAGCTCCTCCGGCACGTCCAGCGTGAGGCTGATCGTGTCCTCGATGCGCAGGTCGGCGGCCTTGCGCGCGAGCTGGACGGCGTGGATGAGCTCGCGAGCGAGCCCCTCCTCGCGGAGCGCGTCGTCCACCGCGGTCTTGAGCGCGACCACGCGTCCGCCCTCGGACTCGACCTGGTAGCCCTCCGGCGAGCCGGTCTCGATGAGGAGTTCGTCCTCGGCGAGGCTCACATCGCCGTCCGGCAAGGCGACGACGGCGACGCCCTGCGTGCGGACGGCAGAGACGATCGCGGCGCCGTCCGCCTCCTTGAGCGCCGCCTGCAGCGGACCCAGGCGCTTGCCCAGCTTGGGGCCGAGCACCTTGAGGTTGGGCTTGACGACGTAGGCGACGAGCTCGTCCTCGCCGGTGACGAAGCGCAGGTCCTTGACGTTGAGCTCGTCCAGGACGACGTCGCGCAGGCGCTCCACGGCCTGCTTCTCGGCCTCGGGCAGGGCGACGACGACCTCGGCCAGCGGTTGCCGCGTCTTGACGGCCGCGCCGTTCCGCGCGGCGCGGCCCATCTCGACCACGCGCCGCGCCGCCGCCATGTCGAAGCTGACGCCGGCGTCCACCGCCTGCTCGTCGGCGACCGGCCACGCGCACAGGTGCACGCTCTCCGGCGCCGCGCCGTCGATCGAGCGCACCAGGTTCTGGTACAGCTCCTCGGCGACGAACGGCGTGAACGGCGCGAGCAGCTTGGCCACCGTGACGAGCGCCTCGTACAGCGTGTGGTAGGCAGCCAGCTTGTCGGCGTCGCTCTCCGACTTCCAGAAGCGACGCCGGCTGCGGCGCACGTACCAGTTGCTGAGGTCGTCGACGAACTCCTGGATGCGCCGCGAGGTGCCGGTGGCGTCGTAGGCCTCGAGCCCTGCGGTGACGTCGAGGACGAGGGTGTTCACCTCGCCGACGAGCCAGCGGTCGAGCAGCGGCCGCTCCTCCAGCGGCGACTCCGTCGCCGCCGGGTCGAACCGGTCGATGTTGGCGTACAGCGTGAAGAAGCTGTAGGTGTTCCACAGCGTGAGCAGGAACTTGCGCACGACCTCGTCGACCATCTCGGCGCCGAAGCGCCGCGGACCCCACGGCTGCTGGCTGCTGAACAGGTACCAGCGCAAGGCGTCGGCACCCTGGTGGTCGAGGATGTCGTCGGGCTTGACCACGTTGCCCCTGCTCTTGCTCATCTTCTGACCCTCGGCGTCGAGGATGTGCCCCAGGCACAGGACGCGTCTGTACGAGCTGCGCCCCTCGACGAGCGTGGCGATGGCGAGCAGGCTGTAGAACCAGCCGCGGGTCTGGTCGATGGCCTCGGCGATGAAGTCGGCGGGGAAGCGCTCGGCGAACGTCTCCTGGTTCTCGAACGGGTAGTGCCACTGGGCGAAGGGCATGGAACCGCTGTCGAACCAGGCGTCGATGACCTCGGGCGCGCGGCGCATCTCGCCGCCGCACTCGGGACACGTGAGCAGGACGTCGTCGACGTAGGGCCGGTGAAGTTCCAGATCCTCCGGAACGGGACCGGCCGCCATCTCCCTGAGCTCCGCGACCGAGCCGACGCAGTGCGTGTGCCCCTGCTCGCAGCGCCAGATCGGCAGGGGCGTGCCCCAGTAGCGATCGCGGCTGAGTGCCCAGTCCACGTTGCCGGCCAGCCACTCGCCGAAGCGTCCGGTCTTGATGTGCTCGGGATGCCAGACGACGTCGTCGTTGGCGGCGATGAGCTGGTCCTTGATCGCCGTCGTGCGGATGTACCAGGTGGCCTTGCTGTAGTAGAGCAGCGGCGTGTCGCAGCGCCAGCAGAACGGGTAGCTGTGCTCGTAGGGTTCGACGCCGAGCAGCAGGCCGCGCTCCTTGAGGTCGTGGGTGATGGCCGGGTCCGCGTCCTTGACGAAGACGCCGGCCCACGGCGTGACCTCGGCGATGAAGCGGCCCTCGAGATCGACGGCGTTGACCACCGGCAGGCCGGCCTCCCGGCCCACGCGCATGTCCTCCTCGCCGAAGGCGGGGGCGATGTGCACGATGCCGGTGCCGTCGC
>JAAZAR010000085.1 GCA_012514235.1 Actinomycetota bacterium | reverse complement strand
TCATGGTCATCGGCATGGCGGTGATCGTGGGGGTCATCTGGATCACCAGCGGCGAGCGGCGCATCCCGGTGCAGTACGCGAAGCGGGTCGTCGGGCGACGGATGATGGGCGGGCAGAGCACGTTCATCCCGCTCAAGGTCAACATGGCCGGCGTGATCCCGGTCATCTTCGCCTCGTCCGTGATGATGATCATCCCGACGTTCGCCCAGTTCCTGGGCACGGACGGCATCGGCGGGTGGCTCCAGAGGGTCCTCGGGCCGAGCACGCTGCTCTTCATCATCTTCGAGGCCATCCTCATCGTCATCTTCACGTACTTCTACACGGCGGTGACGTTCAACCCCATCGACCAGGCCGACAACCTCAAGAAGTACGGCGGGTTCATCCCCGGCGTGCGTCCCGGCTGGCCGACGGCCGAGTACCTCGACCGCATCCTCACGCGGCTGACGTTCCCGGGCGCCCTGTTCCTGGCCGCCCTCGCCGTCCTGCCGTGGCTGCTGTCGCGGCCGCCGATCAACGTCCCGTTCTACTTCGGCGGCACCTCGCTGCTCATCGTGGTCGGCGTCGCGCTCGACACGATGCGTCAGATGGAGGCCCAGCTCCTCATGCGGCACTACGAGGGCTTCCTCAAGTAGGAGATGCCGATGGCGCAGCGCAACGTGATCCTGCTCGGCGGCCCCGGTGCTGGCAAGGGCACCCAGGCCGAACGCATCGTGGCCGACTACGGTCTGCCGCACATCTCCACGGGAGAGATGCTGCGCGAAGCCGTGGCCAAAGGCAGCGACATGGGGCGCGAGGCGCAGAAGTACATGGAGAGCGGCCAGCTGGTCCCGGACGAGGTCGTCATCGGCGTCGTCCGGGACCGCCTGGCCGAGCCGGACGCCGCCGAGGGGTTCCTGCTCGACGGCTTCCCCCGCACGGTGCCCCAGGCCGAGGCGCTCGACGCCATGCTCGCCGAGGCGGGCAGGGCGATCACGCACGTGGTGCTCATCGACGTGCCCGCCGAAGAGCTGGTGCAACGCATCGCCGGCCGCCGGTCCTGCTCCGTGTGCGGCAAGCTCTACAACGTCACCTTCGACCCGCCGAGAACGGCCGGCGTCTGCGACCTGGACGGCGGCGAGCTCGTGCAGCGCGCCGACGACAACGAGGACACGGTGCGCAGCCGCATCGCCGTGTTCGAGCGGCAGACCGCGCCGCTGATCGGCTACTACACCGACAAGGGCCTGCTCAGGAACGCTCCCGGCGGCGGCAAGCTGCCGGACGAGGTCTACGCGCAGGTCGGGCAGATCCTCGCCGACTGATGCCGGCAGAGCGCAGTGCAGTCGCAGTGGTGGCGAGCAGTCTCCGGCCGGACCGGACGCATCGAGGGATGAGCTGATCGCCGTGATCGTCCGCAAGTCGGCAGCAGAGATCGCCAAGATCGCGGCGGCGGGCGAGATCCTCGCCGACTGCCTCGACGCGCTCAGCGAGGCGGCGGCGCCCGGCGTCACGACCGCCGAGCTGGACCGGCTGGCCGAGAAGTTCATCCGCCGGCGCAAGGGCGTGCCGACGTTCCTCGGCTATCGCGGCTTCCCCGCGTCCATCTGCTCCTCGCCGAACGACATGGTGGTGCACGGCATCCCCGGCACGTACCGCGTCGCCGAGGGAGACCTGCTCAGCATCGATTGCGGCGTCACCCTCGACGGCTACGTGGCCGACTCGGCTTTGACGCTCCCCATGGGCGCCGTCGAGCCGGAGGCGCAGCGCCTCATGGACGTCACCCGCGAGTCGCTCGAGGCCGGCCTCGCCGAGTGCCGGGAGGGCCGGCGCCTGGGCGACGTCTCGCACGCCATCCAGGAGGTCGTCGAGGCTGCAGGCTTCAGCGTCGTGCGCTCGCTCGTCGGCCACGGCGTGGGCAAGGAGATGCACGAAGACCCTCAGATCCCCAACTACGGTGACCCCGGCCGCGGTCCGCGGCTGGAAGAAGGGATGGTGTTCGCCATCGAACCGATGGTGGACGCTGGGACCCACGAGGTCGTCGTCGCCGACGACGGGTGGGCGATCCACACGGCGGACGGGTCACTCTCAGCGCACTTCGAGCACACCGTCGCGGTGGGCAAGAAGGGGCCGCGCGTGCTCACGCGCCGCCGCTCGGAAAGGAGCGGCGCGGG
>JAAZAR010000077.1 GCA_012514235.1 Actinomycetota bacterium | reverse complement strand
GGACTTCTTCAAGGGTCACGCGGCAGGCTGCATCTGCCCGCCCGGCCTGCCGCAGTGCGTGTGCGGCCACGAGCCGACCATGCGCGTGCTGACGCGCAAGCCGGTCACCCCGCGCCCGGCCGAGGTCGAGGCCAACCCGCGCAGCGCCTCGGCCAAGCTCCGGGTCGCCGTGAGGCTCGAGGAGGCGTGACGGTGGCCACCGCTGCCCGTCACGCCGCGGCGCCCGCGCCTCGTCGGCATCCGGAGGCATGGGCCGAGGCGCCCGTCTACGCTTACCGCGCCCCGCGCACGCGGCGCAAGGCGGCGCAACGCTCGCGTCTCATGCGCACCTTCGTCGTGTTCGCGGCGTGCCTCACCGTGCTCGCCGTCGGTCGCGTCGCGCTCAGCTTCGCCGTGGTCCAGAAGACCCTGCAGACCGAGTCGGTGGTGCGCGAGCAGCGCCGTCTCAGTGCGAAGAACGACGAGCTGAGGGAAGAGGTCGCCCGGCTGTCCTCCACCGTGCGGATCAGCAATATCGCGGAGTCGGAACTGGGCCTGGTGTACGCCAGCCACCTCTCCTACCCGGATCCGGTCAAGAGCCGCGCCGGCACCAAGGTCGCGTCGACGCGCTGATGGCGCTTGCGCCGACAGGACGCCGTCGTCCGGCCGGCCGCCGGCGCGGCTCCCTCGGGAGCCCGAAGGCCGCGGGCGCCTGCGTCGACCGGCGGATCCGTCTGCTTCGCTTCCTCTTCCTCGTCTTCCTGGTGCTCGTCGGCGGCAAGGCCGTGGCGCTCGCCTCGTCCTCCGAGCATCTGGCGACGTACGCGGTCCGGCAGCAGACGACCACGGTCGACCTCCCGGCTCATCGCGGCTCGATCCTGGACAGGAACGGCGACGAGCTGGCGGTGGGCAAGCCGGCGCAGACGGTGTACGCGACGCCGTATCTCCTCGACGATCCCAAGGCTGCCGCGGACGAGCTCTGCGACGCGCTGCAGATCCACCGCAAGCGCGTGCGCCGGGAGATCGAGAAGAGGCTGTCGGACCGGGAAGGCGGCTTCGCCTACGTGGCGCGCAAGGTCGAGCCCGACCTCGCCAGGGCTGCGCTCGAGCTCGGGCTGCCCGGCGTGGGCACCTACGCCGAGGAGGAGCGGACGTATCCCCTCAAGGGCACTGCGGCTCAGGTGATCGGCTTCGCCGGCACCGACAACCAGGGCCTCGCCGGCGTGGAGCTGATGTACGACGAGGAGCTGTCGGGCAAGCCGGGCAGCGAGACCGTGGTCCAGGACCCCGCCGGCCATGCATTGAAGACCGTCGCCCACAAGGAGCCGGTATCGGGAGAGAACGTCCGGCTCACGCTCGACCGCGAGATCCAGTACTACGCCGAGGACGTACTCGAGAAGGCCGTCCGGAGCACGGGCGCCAAGTCGGCCACGGGCATCGTGATGGACCCGCGCACGGGCGAGATCCTGGTGATGGCGAACGTGACGAGAGAGGGCTTCCACGGGTTCGGCAAGGGCGACGCGGAGGCGGAGAAGAACAGGGCGGTGACGGACGTCTATGAGCCCGGGTCGATCTTCAAGCTCGTCACCATCTCCGGCGCTCTCGCCGACGGTCGGGTCACCCCGGACACGACGTTCGACCTGCCGCCCAGCATCTGGGTGGCGGATCGCGAGATCAACGAGTCGCACCCACGCGGCACGGTCAGGTACTCCGTCAAGGAGATCCTGCAGTGGTCCAGCAACGTGGGCGCCGTGAAGATCGGCATGCTGATGGAGAAGCGAGGCCTGTCGAAGTGGGTCGAGGCCTTCGGGTTCGGCAAGCCGACCGGCATCGACTTCCCGGGCGAGTCCGGCGGGATCGTCCTGCCGGTGGACGAGTGGTCCGGGTCGTCGATCGGCAACATCCCGATGGGCCAGGGCATCGCCGTCACCGCCATCCAGATGGCGTCGGCGTTCTCAGCCGTCGCCAACGACGGCGTCCAGGTGAAGCCGCGGCTCGTGGCCCAGGTCGGCACCACCGTGCACGACGACGTGGAGCGGCACCGGGTGATCCCCAGCAAGGTCGCCCGCCAGGTCCGCGCGATGCTGAAGGTGGCGGTCGAGAAGGGCACCGGGACCAAGGCGCGCATCCCGGGCTACGAAGTCGCCGGCAAGACGGGCACCGCCGAGATGGCTCTGCCCGGTGGCGCCGGGTACGCCAAGGGGATCTACGTGGCCTCCTTCATCGGCATGGCGCCGGCGGACCATCCCCGTCTCGTCGTGCTGGCGGCGGTGAACGGGACCGCCATGTACGGAGGCGACGCCGCCGCGCCGGCGGTCCAGAAGATCATGCGCTTCGCCCTCCAGCATCTGGAGATCGCGCCGTGACCGGCGCCGCCGGCGGGCCCCTCAGCGGCCGGGCGGCGGGTCTGTTAGAATCCGCGCCGATGAAGCTGAGCGAGCTGGTCCAGGGGGTCCCCGGCGCCACGGTGCGCGGTGACCCCGACACCGAGATCCGGGGCCTCGCCTGCCACACGCGTGACGTCGCCGACGGCACGCTTTTCTTTTGCGTCCCCGGGCTCACCTTCGACGGGCACGAGTTCGCCGCCGCGGCCGTCGAGGCCGGCGCCGCGGCGGTCGTCTGCGCGCGCGAGCTCGACATCCGCGCGACGCAGGTGGTGGTGCCCTCGGTGCGCCGCGCCATGGCGCTCGCCGCCGCGACGTGGTTCGGCCACCCGTCGCGGGAGCTCCGGGTGGCCGGCGTCACCGGCACCAACGGCAAGACCACGACGGCGCACCTCATCGCCGGGTTGTTCGCCACGGCCGGCCAGCCGTGCGGCCTGCTCGGGACGGTGGTCAACCGCATCGGCGGGGTGGACAATCCGGTCACGCTCACCACTGCGGAATCCCTGGACCTCCAGCGCATGTTCAGGGAGATGGTGGAGGCCGGAGACCAGGCGTGCTCGCTGGAGGTCAGTTCGCACGCCTTGGCCCAGGACCGCGCCCTGGGCATCGAGTTCGACGTCGTGGTCTTCAGCAACCTGACGCGCGACCACCTCGACTACCACAAGGACCTCGAGGAGTACTTCGGCGCCAAGCGACGCCTGTTCCTGCCGGACGGGGCGCGCAACGGCCGCGCCGCCGCGGTGGTCAATGTCGGGGACGAGTTCGGCGCGCGGCTGGCCAGGGAGTGCGCGCCGCACTATGGCGACGACCTCTGGACGTGTGCGGTGGACGAGGATGGTCGCTCCGATGCCGCGGTCGTCGCGCGCGACCTCGGACTGCGCGCCGACGGCTCGGCGTTCACGCTCGTCTGCCCGCGCCTGGGGCTGGACCGGCGTGTCGAGCTGCGGCTCGCGGCCCGCTTCAACGTCGAGAACGCCGTCGCGGCGGCGGCGGCCGGGCTGGCCCTCGGGCTGCCGCACGAGGCCGTGTTCCACGGCCTCGCCGTCACCGAGGGCGTCCCCGGCCGCTTCCAGGCGGTCCGCGCCGGCCAGCCGTTCAGCGTGGTCGTGGACTACTCGCACACGCCGGACTCGCTGGAGAACGCGCTCAAGGCGGCGCGCGCCGTCACGGACGGGCGCGTGCTCGCGGTGTTCGGCTGCGGCGGCGACCGCGACCGCGGCAAGCGGCCGCTCATGGGCGCCATCGGCGCGCGCCTCGCGGACCGCTCGGTCATCACCTCCGACAACCCCCGCACCGAGGAGCCGCTGGCGATCATCGACGAGATCGCCGCCGGCGTGCCGCCGGACCTCGCGAGCAGGGTCGTGATCGAGCCTGACCGTCGCGAGGCCATCCGCCTGGCGCTCGGCGAGGCGCGGCCCGGCGACACCGTCGTGATCGCCGGCAAGGGGCACGAGCAGGGGCAGGTCATCGGCGACCGCAAGATCCCCTTCGACGACTGCACGGTGGCCGAGGAGGAACTCGAGCGCCTGCGCGGGGACCGGTGAGCCGGTGCTGCCGCTGACGCTGGCAGAGGTCGCGGCCGCCTGCGGCGGCCGCCTCGAGGCTCTCGACCCCGGGCTCGTGGTACGGCAGGTGTGCACCGACAGCCGCCGGATCGAGCCGGGCGATCTCTTCATCGGCCTGCAAGGCGACCAGTTCGACGGCGACGAGTTCGCGGCGCAGGCGCTCGCGGACGGCGCTGCGGCCGTCGTCGTGCGCTCGGAGGCCGCGGCGGCTCTGCCGGCCTCCGCGGCCCGCATCGAGGTGGACGACGGCCTGCGTGCGCTCCAGTCGCTCGCCACCGAGGTCCGTCGCCGCTCGGGCGTCAAGGTGGTGGCCATCACCGGCAGCGCCGGCAAGACCTCCACCAAGGACATCCTGGCGGCCCTGCTGCGGCCGGTAGCGAGCACCGTCGCCACGGTCGCCAACCTGAACAACGAGATCGGAGTGCCGCTCACCCTGCTCGACATCGGCCCCGACACCGAGGTGGCCGTCGTCGAGATGGCCATGCGCGGCGCGGGACAGATCCGGGAGCTTGCGCGCCTCGCCGAGGCGGACGTGGGCGTCATCACCAACGTCGCGCCGGTGCACCTGGAGCTGGTCGGCACCGTCGAGGACGTCGCTGCCGCCAAGGCCGAACTCATCGAGGAGCTCGCCGACGGCGGGACGGCTGTGGTGCCGGCGGACGAGCAGTTGCTGACCCGGCACGTGCACCGGTACCGCGGGCGCGTGGTCACGTTCGGCGAGGAGGACGCGGACGTGCACGTGGTGCTGCAGGAGCGGCGCGGCGAGACCACGCACGTGCTGCTCGACGCGTTCGGGTATCGCGCCCGGATGGACTTCAGCTTCACCGGCGCCCACTACCTGCGCGACGCGCTCGCCGCGGTGGCGGCGTTCGTCGAGCTGGACTACCGGCTGGACCAGGCGGCGGAGGGCGCCGCGCGGGTCGCCTTCAGCGACCTCCGCGGCGCCCTCTCCGAGCTCCCGCACGGCGGGCTCCTCCTCAACGATGCCTACAACGCCAATCCCGTCGCCATGAAGGCGGCCGTGGACCACCTCGTCGCCGTCGCCGACGGCAGACCCGCCGTGGCCGTGCTCGGCGACATGTACGAGCTCGGCCCCGGTGCGGATGCCTATCATCGCGCCGTCGGCGAGCACTGCGCCGCCGCCGGCGTGCGTCTCGTCGCCGTCGGCGGACTCGCCCGTGGGTACCTGACCGGCGCCCCGGGCGAGCGCTGGTGTGCGACGGTCGAGGAGTGTCTGGCGGCGCTGCCCGAGGTGGTCCCTGCCGGCAGCGCCGTCCTCGTCAAGGCCTCGCGAGCCCTGCGCCTCGAACGCGTGGCGGAGGCGCTGGCCGCACAGGGAGGACCGGATGCTTAGAGCCATGGGCGCCAGCGTGCTGGCGATGGTCCTGGTCCTCGTCATCGGCCCGGCCTTCATCCGCTGGCTGCGCCTCAACGAGTTCGGCCAGAACATCCGCGAGGAGGGTCCTGAGGGCCACAAGACCAAGGAAGGCACGCCGACCATGGGCGGCGTGCTCATCTGGTTCGCGGTCCTCATCGCCTACGTCGTCTTCAGCCGTTTCTCCGTCGCCTCGCTCACGGTGTTCATCGCCGCCGCCGGCAACGCGCTCATCGGCTTCGCCGACTACTGGATCAAGATCGTGCGCCGGCGCTCCCTGGGGCTCTCGGCCCGCTACAAGCTGCTGCTGCAGCTGCTGCTGTCGCTGTTCATCGGGTTCGTCGCCCTCCGCTTCGTCGGGGTCACCACGGCGGTCGACGTGCCGTTCACCGACTACGAGCTCGAGCTCGGCGTCTGGGGCTTCTACGCGCTCATCTTCCTGACCCTGGCCGGGTTCTCCAACGCCGTGAACCTCACGGACGGCCTCGACGGCCTCGCCGCCGGCGCGTCCGCCATCGTGCTCGTCGCCATGGCCGGCATCGCCTTCATCATCGGGCGCAACACCAGCGACCCGGGCATCACCGACCTGATGGTCGTCGCCGGCTGCGTGGGCGGCGCGGCGCTCGGGTTCCTCTGGTACAACGCGTTCCCGGCCGACGTGTTCATGGGTGACACGGGTTCCCTCGGGCTCGGCGGCGCCGTGGCCGGCATGGCCGTCATGACGCGCACCGAGCTGGTGCTGCTCATCATCGGGGGGTTGTTCGTGCTCGAGGCCGGCTCGGTGGCGGCGCAGGTCGTCTCGTACAAACTCTTCAAGCGCCGGGTGCTGCTCATGGCGCCGCTCCACCATCACTTCGAACTCAAGGCCTGGTCTGAAACGAAGATCATCGTACGTTTCTGGATCATCGCCGCCATCTTCGCCGGCGCTGGGTTCGCGGCGTACTACGCGACCTTCTGAGGGAGGAGCGGTGGACCTGTCGGACGTCCGCTGTCTGGTCGTGCTCGGCCTGCGGCGGAGCGGACGGCCGGCGGCACTGCTCGCGCGGCGTGAGGTGCCCGCGGCGGCGCGGGTCGTCGCCCTCGACGAAGGAGCGGCGCCGCGGGACGACACGGTGGCCGTGCTGGAGGCCGCCGGCGTGGAGGTCCTGACCGGCCCGGCGGCCGTGCTGCCCGGAGACGCCGATGTGCTCGTCAAGAGCCCGGGCGTCCCCGATTCGAGCGCCGCGGTGCGGGAGGCGGTCCGCCGCGGCGTCCCCATCTGGAGCGAGGTCGAGTTCGCGTCCCGGTTCCTGACGAACCCGGTGATCGGCATCACCGGCACGAACGGCAAGACCACGACGACGGAGCTGACCGGCGCGCTCCTGCGCGACGCGGGCCTGCCGGTCGCCGTGGGCGGCAACATCGGCTTCGCGCTCGCCGCGATGCCCGGCGAGATCCCGCCTGGCGCGACCGTCGTCGCCGAGCTCTCGAGCTTCCAGCTCGAGCATGTCCGGCACTTCCGGCCGGCAGTGGCCGTGCTGCTCAACCTGACGCCGGACCACCTCGACCGGCACGGCACCTACCGGGCCTACGTCGACGCCAAGCTGCGGATCTTCGAGTGCCAGACGCCGGACGACGCGGCGCTGCTGTGCGCCGACGACGCCGGCGTCCTGGCGGAGTACGAGGCCGGCAGGCTGAGGGGAGAGGCGCGCCGCGGGTGGTTCTCGGCCGTCGACGGCCTCGCCCAGGGACCGGGCGGGGAGGAGCTGGTCGCCGGCGTCGAGGGCGACGTCCTGTGGGTCCGCGTCCGCGGCGAGCTGCGGCGGCTCTGCCGCCGCGACGAGCTCGCCCTCCGCGGCGAGCACAACGTGCTGAACTCGCTCGCCGCGGCGGCGGCGGCCTGCGCCGTCGGCGTGTCCGTGGGCGCCGCAGCCGCAACGCTCCGCACGTTCGCCGGCGTGCCCCATCGGCTGCAGGTCGCCGGAGAGGTGGGCGGCGTGACCTACGTCAACGACTCCAAGGCGACGAACGTGGACGCGACGCTCAAGGCGCTCACTGCGTACCACGGCGGCGTGCACCTCATCCTCGGCGGCTACGACAAGGGGGCCGAGTTCGGCGACCTCGCGGCCGCCACGGAGGGGCGTGTGCGCCAGGCGCTGCTGATCGGTGCGACGGCGCCGCGGCTGGAGGAGGCGTTCGCCGCCCGGGCGGCCGCGGCGGGGTCCGCCGCCACCCCGTACGTCGTCTGCGGGGACCTGCCGGCCGCGGTGCAGGCGGCCGCGGCCGTCGCCCGTCCGGGCGACGTGGTGCTGCTCAGTCCGGCCTGCGCCAGCTGGGACCAGTACAGGGACTACGAGGAGCGGGGCGAACATTTCCTCGAGCTGGTGAGCGAGCTGAGAGCAAGGAGCTGACGTCGCGTGAGCACGCCGGGTCGCGGGGCCGAGCACGTCGGGCGGGACCACTGGGACCGGGTGGAGGACCCGTCGCGCTCTGGTGACCGCCGCGCGGGGGGCGACCGCCGCACGGCCGGCAGGCGCCGCGCCGCCGCCGGAGCGCCCGAGAGAGAGCGGCGCTCCGGAGAGCGTCGCGGCGGCGAACGCCGCGCCGCGGACGGTCGGTCGTCGCGCGGCGAAGCTCCACGGCGGTCCCGGCGCGCCGCCGATGCGGACCGGCGGCAGCCCCGGCAGGCGGCGCGCACGCGGCCCCCGGTGTTGGCGCCGGGCGTGGCCGAGCGCCGCAGCCTGCTGCTCGTCACCTTCCTGCTCGTGCTGTATGGCCTCGTGATGGCCTACAGCGCCTCCGCCGCACAGGCCTACTTCAACTACGGCAGCAGCTTCTACATGTTCGGCCGCCAGGTGCTCTGGGTGGGGCTCGGCGTCGCAGTCATGCTCGCGCTCTCCCGCGTGGACTACGCCTGGTTCCGCAAGGCAGCCGTGCCCATCGCCGGGCTGGTGCTGGCAGGGCTCTGCCTTGTCCTGGTGCCGGGCGTCGGGACCGTGGTCAACGGCGCCCGGCGCTGGATCTTCGTCGGCGGACAGGGCGTGCAGCCGAGCGAGTTCGCCAAGATCGCCTTCGTCGCCCTCGTCGCCACGCTCATCGTCAGGCGGCCGCGCGAGGTGCTCACGCTGCCCGGCTTCTTGCGCGTGGCCTCGATCGGCATCCTGCCGGCCGCCGTGCTCATCATGCTCGAGCCGGACCTCGGCACGACACTCGTGCTGGTCACGGCGGTCGTCGCGGTGCTCATCGCTGCCGGCACCCCGCTGCGCTACCTCTTCGCTCTCGCCGTGACGGGCGCCCTCGGCATCCTCGCGCTCATCGTCATGGAGCCGTACCGGCTCGAACGGCTGGTCACGTTCTTCGACCCGTGGAAGGACCAGCAGGGCAGCGGGTACCAGGCGACGCAGTCGCTCATCTCCATCGCCTCGGGCCGCGTGTTCGGCGTCGGCCTGGGCAACTCCGTCCAGAAGTTCGGGTTCCTGCCGGAGCAGACGACGGACATGATCACCGGCATCATCGGCGAGGAGCTCGGGCTCGCCGGCCTGCTGGTGCTGCTCGCGCTGTACGCGGCGCTGGCGTGGGTGTGCTTCCGCATCGCCCTCAACTGCAAGGACCTGTTCGGCAAGCTGCTGGCCACCGGCGTCACGGGTATCATCGTCGGCCAGGCGTGCATCAACGTGGGTGCGGCGCTCGGCGTGCTGCCGCTCACGGGCGTGCCGCTGCCGCTGGTCTCGCTCGGCGGGACCAGCGTACTGGTCGTGCTGGCCGGGCTCGGCATCATGCTGAACATCGCGACCAACCGAAGAAGCCACATAGGCGGCGCTCAGCCGGTGCGTCGGCAGCAGAGTCGCACTGTGAAGGATCCCCGAAGGACGACCACTTCCGGTCGCTCGGCCCGGACCTCGGGTCAGTTCTGACACGACGCGGGCAGAGAAGGACGGTCACTGCGCGAAGACCTGCGAGTGTCGCCCAGCCGAGGGACGGCTGCCGTACGGCTGGTCCTCAGTCAGTCGCCATCGACACGGGAGCGGCGTGTGCCATACAGCGTGTACGTCATCGGACTGCGACCGGAGGTCCTGGGCAAGAAGCGCGTGGCAGACGAGCACTCGGACCGGCGTGAGGACAAGCCCTGCGTGTATGTGGGGCAGACGGCGAGGACGCCGGAGGAACGCTTCTCCCAGCACCTGGCGGGCAAGCACTCGAGGCGCATCGTGCGTGAGTTCGGCGTGAAGCTGAAGCCGAGGCTGTACCGCAACGTGAAGCCGTTCGCGACGCGGCCCGAGGCCGAGGCGGCAGAGATGAGGCTCGCGGAGAAGCTGCGCCGCCGCGGCTACGCCGTCTGGAGCCGCTGATGCACCGCTGCACCTTCTGCCGAGCGAGATCGGCGTCGTCCATTGGGCCTTCGACGGCGTGAGCGACCAGCCGGTGCCGACGTGCCGGGAGTGCTGCGAGAAGTACCGGCTCAAGGTCTGGAAGGTCGACGCCGCGGAGAGCGCCGACATGCCCCGTCCGGGCCGACTGCGTGTACTGCGGCACCCCGCTGCCGAGCGCGGACACACGGCCGGTCATCGTCTGGGTCTGCGGGGAGCATGGGGTGGAGGCGGTCTGCACCGCCTGCCGCATCCGCTACGGGCGCGAGACGCAGTCCGTCACCTTGCCGGACGCCGACTGGGGCGAGACCGACTGGCCGCGGGACAACGCACGCTGGTGCGGCAGCTCTTCGCAGAGGGCGCGACGGAGTACGAGGCGCGCGGCGGAGCTTGGCGCGGGCAGTTCCGCGGCCCGCTGTGGCGGTTCGTCGACGAGCGCCTCGCCGACGCGCAGGCGCGCGGGCTGAGCGCGCTCGAGGTCTGCGACGAGTGGCGCTCCGGCGCCTGCCTGCTCGAGACCGTGCCGAGTGTGCTCTACATCTTGGCGCGGCACGGTGCCGGCCCTGAAGAGGCCATCGTGCGCGCCGTCAACGACACCTGGGACAACGACACGATCGCGGCGGTCGTGGGCGCGGCGGTCGGCGCCCTCCACGGCGCTTCGGCTTTGCCCGCGCCTTGGGTCGAGCAGTTGCCCGGCTACACGCGCTTCCATGACGAGGGCGAGGTACGGCGGATCGTCCAGCGGGCACGGCAGCGGTGGGGATAGTGTGACACAAGCAGGTGGCTCCGGGTCATGACAGAATGGTACTGAAGAAGCCTGCATGGGACATCGAAACATCCCTGCAAACAGGGAAGAATGATTGAAGGAGCCACATTGCCGCCAGCCCTCAGCGACGCGACGGTACTGCTGGCGGCAGGGGGGACCGGCGGTCACCTGCAGCCGGCGCTCGCCGTCGCGGCTGAGGCGCAGGCCCGCGGCGCCCGCGTCGTCGTCGTGACGACGCCGTCGCAGGTCGAGCGCGTCCGGGACCAGTACACGACCTACGCACTCGAGCTCAAAGGGTTCGAGCGGCGACTTGACGTGCCCGCGTACGCGCGAACGTTCAAGCTGCTGGCCGCCGCCGTGCCGCGCGTCCGGCGCATCCTCAAGGAGGCCCGGCCGGACGTCGCCGTCGGCGGCGGCGGTTTCGCCAGCGGCCCGGTACTCGCCGTAGCGGCGGCGAGCGGCGTGCCGGGGCTCGCGCTCGAGGCCGACGCCCACCTCGGTGTGGCCAACAGGCTGCTCAGGCCGTTCGTCAAGCGGTTCTGCCTGAGCTTCCCGATTGAGGGGCTGGAGCCGCCCCGCTACGTCGTCACGGGGCGGCCGCTCGCCCCGCAGCACCTTCAGGCGACGCCCGACGACGGCAGAGCGGCCTTCGGCCTCGAGCCGGGGCTGCCCGTGGTGCTGGCGTTCGGCGGCAGCCAGGGCGCGCAGAGCATCAACAGGGCCTGCGTCGACGCCTTCGGCGGCCAGGAGCTCGGCTTCCAGCTCGTGCACGTGTGCGGGCCCCGGAACGAGGACCAGGTGCGACGTGAGCTGGAGAGATGCGGCGAGCGGTTTGAGCGGTACCACCTGGTCCCGTACACTGACCGCCTGGCCGCCGCCATGGCGGCGGCCGATCTGGTCGTGGCGCGGTCTGGAGGCTCCGTCGCGGAGCTCGCCGCCCTCGGCAAGCCGGCGATCCTGGTGCCGTATCCCTACGCCACCGCCGACCATCAGCGCAAGAACGCACGGGAGATGGTCGCGAACGGGGCGGCGCTCCTGGTGGACGACGCCGAGCTCGACGGGGAGCTGCTGAAGCGCCTCGTGGCCGAGCTGCTCGGCGACCGTGACCGCCTCGCCGGGATGGCGGCGGCCAGTGCGGCGCTGGGTCGGCCGGACGCGGCCCGGCGGGTGGCCGACCAGATCGAGGACATCCTGACCACGACACGAGGGCGAGGGGCGCGATGAGCCACGACGTGAGGGACTTCCCCCAGCCGGTGCACTTCATCGGCATCGGCGGAGCGGGGATGAGCGGCATCGCCGCCGTGCTGCACGAGCTCGGCGTCGACGTCCGCGGCTCGGACCTCAAGGCGTCCCGGTACACGCGCCGTCTGGCCGAGGCGGGCGTCCCCGTCGTCGTCGGACACGACGCCGCCCACCTCGGTGACGCCGCCGTGGTCGTGACCTCCTCGGCGATCGGGGCCGCGAATCCCGAACTGCGCGCGGCGCGCACGGCAGGACTGCCGATCCTGCGCCGCGCCGAGATGTTGGCCCGCGTCATGGAGCTGCGGCGCGGCATCGCCGTCGCGGGTACGCACGGCAAGACGACCACGTCGTCCATGGTCGCGCACGTGCTGCGCCAGGCGGGCCTGGATCCCACGTTCCTCGTGGGCGGCGAGATCAACGACGTCGGCTCCAACGCCGGCGTGGGGCAGGGTGAGTGGCTGGTGGCCGAGGCGGACGAGAGCGACGGGAGCCTGCTCTACCTGCGGCCGGAGGTCGCCATCGTCAGCAACGTGGAGCTGGACCACCACGCCAACTACGGCTGTCTCGACGACGTCCGCGACGTGTTCCGCCGCTTCGTCGCCCTGCTGCCGGAGGACGGCCTGCTCGTCCTCGTCGCCGGCAGCGGTGGGGAGGAGCTCGCGGCGCGCACGCCGGCGGCGGTCGTCGTCGTCGGTCTCGACGCCGGCGACCTGCGCGCCGACGTGGAGCGCGTCGACGACCGCGGCAGCGTGTTCACGGTGCGCGACGCGGCGGGGGAGGACCTCGCCCGGGTGGAGCTGCGGGTGCCGGGCGAGCACAACGTCCTCAACGCGCTCACGGCGATCGCCGTGCTGCGTCACGTGGGCGTCTCGCCGCGGGAGGCGGCGCCGCACCTGCTCACGTTCAGCGGCGCCGCCCGGCGCTTCCAGCTCATCGGAGAGCACGACGGCGTCCTCATCGTCGACGACTACGCGCATCATCCCACCGAGATCACCGCCACGCTCAGGGCCGCCATGCAGGGCGACCACGAGCGGGTGATCGCCGTCTTCCAGCCGCACCTGTACTCGCGCACCCGCTACCTGCAGCGCGAGTTCGGGAGGGCGCTCACGCTGGCCGACGAGGCGATCGTCACCGAGATCTTCCCGGCGCGCGAGGAGCCGGAGCCCGGCGTGAGCGGTAAGCTGATCGTGGACGCCTATCTCGCGGAGCGGCCCGGCGGCCCTGTGTCGTTCCTGCCCCGGATCGGCGACGTCGTCGCCCGCCTTGCCCCGCGGGTACGCGCGGGTGACCTCGTCCTCACGCTGGGCGCCGGGGACGTCTCGCACGCCGGCGAGCGGTTGCTCGCCACGCTGAACGGCCAAGGGGAAGGCCCCGGCAGCGCCGAATAGTCAGGGGTACGTCCACCCCGACAGAAGGTCCAGCCGCATGACGAGGGCACGTGGGGCGAGCCGCCCGCGATTCCGTCTGCTTCCCACCATCCTGCTCACGCTCGCCATCCTGCTCCTGCCAACTGCGGTGTACGCCTGGGGCAGGAGCTCATCGTCTTTCGATGTCGCGACGATCACCGTCTCCGGCACACGCCTGGTCCCCGAGAAGCAGGTGCTGAAGCTCCTGCGGCGCGACTACGAGGGCCGCAACCTGTTCACGGTGACGGGTGAGGACGTGCGTGAGACGCTCGCGCCGCTCTGCCTCGTCTCCGGCGCGAGCATCGACCGCGACTTCCCGGACACGCTCAGGGTGAGTCTCACGGAGTACCAGCCGGCCGCGTACGCACTGGCACGCGGGCGCTGGTACGTGCTGGATCCCGAGGGTCGCGTCGTCTGCAGGGCGCGGGAGGCGGCCGACCAGCTGGCCGGCAAGGCGGCCGGCAAGGGAGGGGACGGACAGGCTTCATCGGCCGCCGCGAGCGCCGAGACGTCCTCCGCCGAGGCCACGTCCGCCGAGGCCGCCTCGGAGGACGCCGATGCCGGCAGCGACGAGGGCAGCCTCAGGGCCCGCCTCGTCGCCGGTCCTGGACGGACGGTGCTCCCCCTGCCGCGGATCGCCGTGGCGGGCAAGCTGCGCGCGGGCACGAAGGTGACCGACCCCGCCGCCGTCGACATGATCCAGGTCATCGTGGCGCTGCCGCGCTCGCTGCAGCGGCGGCTGGCCGTCGTCGAGAGCGACGACGGCCAGCTCACCCTGCGCTTCGACGGCGGGCCGGTCGTCGTGTGGGGTGACGCCGGGCGCGCCCTCGCGAAGACGGTCGCGATGCGCACCGTGCTGCGTGAGTACGAGTCGGCGGGCAAGACGTGCACGCAGATGGACGTCTCCATCCCGGACAGGACGCTCGCCAGGCCGGTGCTCCGGTGAGGGTCGAGGCCTTCTTCAAGCACTGGTCGAGGCGTCCGGATTCCTGCACTATGCAGGGAGGTTGTTTGACACCCCAGAGGGGCGTCGGTAAGGTAGGTCAAAGGCCGGGTCGTCGGGTTCGCCCGGCCTTCTCGATAGAATAGGAATCGCTGGAAACAGGCAGTTTCTGCGAAGCCCATGCATGCGAGAACAGCAACACTCAAGCGGGGCCTGAGGGTTCGCCAGAGGTCTCGGCGGCGAGTCTCGACCACGACAGGAGGGTCAGCACGATGATCGACGCGTCAGCGAACTATCTCGCCGTCATCAAGGTCGTGGGCGTGGGCGGCGGCGGCACGAACGCCGTCAACCGCATGGTCGACGCCGGCCTCCGCGGCGTCGAGTTCATCGCCGTCAACACGGACGCGCAGGCGCTGCAGATGTGCGACGCCGACGTGAAGATCCACATCGGCAGCAAGATCACCCGGGGGCTCGGCGCCGGCGCCAACCCTTCGATCGGCTACCAGGCCGCCATGGAGAGCAAGGACGAGCTGCGCGACGCCCTTAAGGGCGCCGACATGGTCTTCGTCACCGCCGGCAAGGGGGGCGGCACCGGTACGGGCGCCGCCCCGGTCATCGCCGAACTGGCCAAGGAGCTTGCGGCGCTCACCGTCGGCGTGGTCACGCGCCCGTTCGCCTTCGAGGGCAAGCG
>JAAZAR010000072.1 GCA_012514235.1 Actinomycetota bacterium | reverse complement strand
CTCTTCACGAGATAGTGATCGACATCCCCGGTCGTGGAGGCGTCCCATGTAAGGGTCGCAGAGGTAAGGCCCGCGGACCCGCTGACGGCTGTGACCGGAGACGGTGGCCCAGTCTCGATCCTGTAGATGAGCTGCCAGGAGTTGCCGGGGGATCCGATGGCAGTGTAGGCGATGGCCTTGAACGTGTAGTAGCCGCCCCCCGCGCCCGCCATACCCGGCACCGTCCACTGCGCGTTGAACACATTGCCGGCTGTGAACGGAACAGAAATGGTGGGGTACGTCGTACCTGTGTTGGACGTGACGGTGAAATCGACTCTGCCCGCCCTCGTCGTCGCCCCGACAGTCCGGGGGCGCATCGAGTCGAGGTCCGCAGAGTTGACGATCGCCTGCAGATTCACCGGAGAGTTGACGATGAGCTGTTCGGACGACGGGTCCAGCGGATTGCTCAGGGTGAGGTTGCTGTCGGCCACAGTGAAGTCGATCAGCGCCGGCCCTGAGTACTGACGGTAGATCATGGTCGTCAGGACGGCGTCCTTGTGCGGATACGGTGGACCGTCCCAGCTCACCGTCACAGTGACCACCTTGTAGGCGATGCGGGAATCGATATCGGACACGGGAGACTCAGTGACGTCGTAGGAGACGTTGAAGACCCTTTCTCCGTTCTCCGTCTCCTCCGTCCAGGTGGTCCCGAACTCGCCGAAGTAGAAGTTGTTGTCGCTCAGGTTCTCAGGTGTGATGAGCTCGAAGTCAAGCTGCCGCAGCTTCTCCACGCGGTCTTGGGCGACCTGAAGGGCGACAGATCTCGCCTTGTCCCCAGCTGTGGCTTGCTGCGCCTGGACGAACACGGGGACCATCGCCGCGAACGCGATGCCGGCGATGATGATGGTGACCAGCAACTCCACGAAGCTGAAGCCGGCTCCGCGGTCACAGGCCTGCCAGTAGTGCCTGCTCATTACCCTGCCTCCGGATAGCGGGTAGTCTCAGTCGCTGTATCGGCCGGGGAACGGGAAGCATGAGCCCTCTCAGACTCATCCGTTGCCCCGCCGGGCGGTGTCCCTTATGGTTCGCCCGCCGCTGGCTCGACCCTGCGCACCGTCCGCACCCGGCGGCGCGAGGTCAGCCACTTATTGTGACACTACTGGTACCCGCAATGAAACCATCCAGTACGGACCGGTCCGCCCGAGCGTTGGCGAGAGTGTTGTCAGATTGGGCAACGAGCAGCGTCCGGACACCGCAGGAAGAGCGGGGCGCCGGGCGGATCTTGCATCCGCCCGGCGCCCCTTTGACCCTCACCCGATGTCCGTTCCGGAGGCAGAGAAAGGTGCGAGGATCTCTTCTGCGGAGCCTGATCCGCCGTCAGTTCGCAGGCAGCTCCTGCCAGGTGCCGGGCACCACGGTCGTGGTCGTCGTGGCTGCCGTGATCTGCAGATTGGCCAACGCCCGAGGATCGTAGCCGACGTTGCCGTTGTTGGTGAAGCGCACGTCGCCTGTGGACATGACGGCGCCGCGGATGAAGAACGTTCCGTCCCCGTCGTTGTTCAGGTTGACGCCGCCGTCCACGTTGATGACCAGTCCGGTCAGCACGGCGTCGGCGCTCAGCTGGATCGCCCGCGTAGCTGCTGTCCCGTCGTCGATACCCAGGAGGATCATTGGGTCGTCGACCGTGCCGAAGCCGCCGCTGCCGGACGTCGTGATCGCTCCCGGTGACACCAGGAGCGGGCAGAGGATCTGTGCGTTGTTGCCCGAGAACGTGACTGCCCCCTGGACATAGGCAGGACCGAAGACGTGCTGGAACGGTCCGCCGGCCGACGTGAAGGAGCCGCCCACGTAGATCGGACCCGGCTCCGCTGCGGGATTGGTGTAGTCCGTGGTCTTGATCGTCAGGGCGCCGCCCCAGTTGACGTTGCCGCGGACGTAGATCGGCCCGAACTGGCTGGTGCCCGACGGGCCCGAGATCGTGAACGTACCGCCGACGTAGATCGCGGTCGCGTTCGTGTGGGTGTTGCCGTTCAGCGTGAGGTTGCCGGTCACGTACAGCGAGCGGAAGTTGAACCAGCTCTCGCCGCCGCCAAGCTTGAGATCGCCGTCCACCACCAGGTCGGTCGTGGCGTTGTACGTCTGCGGGCTTGTCCGCTGCAGCTGCGCGATGAGGGCGGCGTCTGCGATGGTCCCGCCCGGATTGGCCTTGGTGGGATTGCCCGCCATCGCCTCTGCCTTCAGCGTGTCTATGGTCGCCTGGGGCAGCACCGTGCTGAGAGGCGGCACGCCTCCGCTGCCCGCCACGGCAGGATTGATTTTGAGCTTCGGGTTGTACACGGTGCCGTTGGTCTTGATCTGCAGAGTCGCCGCACCGCCGTTCGGCGCGAGATCCGTGTTCCAGTTGCCGACGAAGTTGCCGCCCGCATAGATGGCGGCGTTCTTGTCCGTGTCCGGCACCCATGAGGTGCTGGCCTCGCTCGGGTACTTGATGCCGAAGGCATCGCCGCCGCCCGAGGTGAACGCGACGTTGGCGTCGCTGTAGATGGCGGCGGCCGGCATGCTGAAGCTGCCTGTGGAGTTGACCTGTCCGACGAGCGTGCGGACACGAGAGGTCTTGCCGTTGTACGCGACCGACGACTCGACCCACAGCTTGCCGTCCGGTGTGGTGGCGGACGTCGGGCCGCCCTTGTCCCAGGTGATCGCCTCGTCGACCGTCGCCTGGTTGTCGTACACCTTGATGGTGAGCGCCGGCCGGTTGCCGGGCGGGTAGGTGGCGTCGTAGGCGGCCCTCAGCGTCGCTTGGTCGAAGGCCCCACCGGGTGCAGGCCAGGTGGTCGTCCGCACCGCCATGACGGCGCTGTCGAGACCGGCCTCCGCGTAGTTGAAGGCCTCGCTTCTCGTGCGGTCGGCGGCCGTCGCTCCCTGCTGGTTGGCCAGCACGAAGACGGCCGTCGCGGCCAGGACGGCCAGTGTGGCGATGACGCCCAGCAGAAGGACCAGCGCTGCGCCGGACTCCCTTGTCGTTCTGCGCATCCGACTCCTCCTCATCTCTGGGGGGCGTTACGTGGTAGGACGGTGGTCTGAAGATCAGCCGGCGCAGGCGCCCGCACGAGATTCGCATCCACGATCAGGTGGATGTGGACCGAGACGATCGTGCCCAGGTCGGCGCTCGGGACGCTGGTGGTGGCTTGGTAGTCCCCCGAGGCGTCGCGGTAGCCGTAGGTGAAGACGGGGGTCGGCGACCCCACACTCGGCACGCTCGAGTTCACCACGTCCCTCGCAAGGACGATCGTGCGGTCCGCTCCATCAAAGCTGCCGCTGTCATTGGTGTCGCGTTGCCAGACGATCCTCTTCTGCGCGGCACCGCCACTCGTGTCGAGGTAGATCCGCGTGAGCCGCAGCGCGCCCATGCCGCTGCCGTCGGCGCGCACTCCGCTGCTGTTGAAGGCCGAGTAGAAGGTCACCTCGTACGGTCCTGCCTGGGTGAACGGCGAGCTGGGCGGAGAGGTGATCGCGGCCGGCTGCGCGTCGCGGATCTCGCGGCTCATCCGTGCCATCGCGTCCCGCGCCTCGGCTCGAGCGTTGTTGCTCTTCACAGAGTGCGCGTAGGACTTCTGCAGCGACGTCCAGCTCACGAGGAGCAGCGTCGTGACGACGCCGAGGACGATCATCGCGACCAGCAGCTCGACGAGGGTGATGCCGTGCTCTCGCACCTGAGGGGTCGACGTGCCGTGCATCACAAGGTGAAGGTGTAGGTCTGGTCGGCGGACCCGATGTACACGGTCTGCTGCAGCGTCTTCTGGTTGTTGGTGTTGCCGTTCTTGTAGTAGTGGCAGGTGACGAGGTACGTGCCGGGCGCAAGGCCCGTCCAGTCGGACGGCGCCGTCGGGGTCGGCACCTGCATCGCCGGCGTCGCCGCCACGTTGGGGGTGACGTCCGTGCGAACGACGGTGACTCCGAGCGTAGGGTTCACGTAGCTCTCGTCGACCAGGATCGTGAGCTTGTAGGTCGTCGCCGGCGGCGGACTCGGAGTGGGCGACGGGCTCGTCGACGGGCTGGCCGAAGGACTCGGCGCCGGCGACGAGCTTGCGCTCGCTGCCGCCGGGTTCATCACGATGGTCGTCAGGGTGACGGGTCGCACCGGCGCGGGCGGCGCCGTCCACGAGACGGTGACGCTGATGCGTTTGTAGTTGACCGCGCCGGTGCTCGGGACGTTCTCAATGGAGTAGACGACGCTGTAGTGCCGGGTCGAGCCCGGCGGCGTGTACTCGGTCCCGAACTGTCCGCCGGCGAAGGTGCTCGACTGCAGATGTGACGCGTCGTCGACGATCTGGTCGAAGGCGAGCAGTCGGATCTTCTCGATGCGATCCTGGGCGACGTTGGCGGCGATGAGGCGCGCCCTGTCGCCGGCAGAAGCTTTCTCGATGCTGATGAACGCCGGGACCATGGCCGCGAACGCGATGCCCGCGAGCACGACCGTCACCAGCAGTTCGATGAAGCTGAATCCGGACCGTTGCGCCGCGCGCCGTGCGACGGGCGACGCCTCGTCCCTTGCTGCCAGGCTGTACATATGGCACTCCTCCCAATAGCCGGGGGGAGCTCTATGAATGCGCGGGGTGCCAGTACCCGCACTGCTCCACGATTGTGCTATCGGCAGCGACGGGAGGAACCTGAGTCCCGCCCGTTCGGCCGTACCGTCGGATGAATGCCACTGAGGCAAGAGCATCAGGCGGCATGGATACTCTGCCCCAGGGCGGTGACCGTAGCCACGGAACGATCGTCTAGACCGGTGGCGCCTGCGCCCCGGACTGGGGCGTCTCATGTTGGTGGTCGGGGCGCCGGGCGGTTCTGGCGACCGGCCCGGCGCCCCTGGGATCCTCACATGGTGCCTGTTCCGGAGGCAGAGAGAGGTGTGAGGATCTTCCTTCGCGGGGGCCTGCCCCCGCCCGCTTGTCAGTCCAACGGCGGCAGCTGTCGCCACCTTGGTGCTGTCTGCGTGACCAGGATGGTCGTCGTGAGCGTCGACGGCGAGAACCCGTAGATGACGGACAGACCGCAGAAGCCGCTGATGCTCCATCGCGACGAACACGATGACCGCGATGATGACGGTCACGAGCGGCTCGACCATGCTGAAGCTGCGCCTGCAGCCGTACCGGGACGTACGGTTGCAGGCCGTCATGGGACCGCCGAATGGAGAGCGCATGCGCCCACCTCCGCTGCCAGGCTGTTGCAGGTCCGCGACCGTGATGGCTGGCCGGAGGGACACGCGGCTCCACCCGCGTCCGGCGGAAGCATGGGTCAGTGGACCATTTGACCGCTAAGTATACGCCCCTACACGGCGAGGGTGTCCAGCTCCACGAGAAGCAGGCATCGTCACTTCAGGCGACGCACCGTCTGGAACACTCATCCAGGAGCGCCTCAGGTCAGCGCTGGAGACGCTGGAGGTCCGCGAGGGCCTGCTCCAGGGCGTCGATGCGGCGACCGTACTCCGCGAAGTCACCCTCACGCAGCGCCTGCTGAGCGGCCTCGAACTCGTCGTTCGCGCGCTCGATGAGCGCGCGCGCCTCCGCGCCCACACCGGCGGCTCCGCCGGCCGGGCCTCCGGTCTCGCCGTCGGTCCCCTCGGCCACTTCGCCGGTGTCCGGGCTCTCGCCGAAGGCGGCGACGAGCGCCTCGTTCAGCGTCCCTCTCATGACGACGACCTGCTCGGCGTCGCCCTCGGCGGCGGTCAGCGTCGGAGGCCGGTAGAACACGATCACGCGCTGGAGCTGGGGGAGCTGCGTCTCGTTGCTCTGCAGGTAGAGCGGCTGCACGTAGAGCAGGGAGTCGCCGACGGGCACCACGAGCAGGTTGCCGAGGATGACGGTCGACCCCTGCTGACCCCAGAGCGTCCGCTGCGCGGAGATCTCGGGGTCCTGGTTGATGACCGACTCCACCTGGTTGGGGCCGAACACGACCGTGCTCTCGGAGAAGAGGAAGTTGAGCGCCGTGCCGTAGTCAGGTACGTCGCTGCGCGCTCCAAGCCAGGCGATCATGTTCTGCCGGCCGTTCGGGACGAAGGGGACCATGAGGAGGAACTCCTCCTCTTCCTCGCCGGGCAGCCGCATGATGACGTAGTAGGCCTGCATCGGCCCGCCGCCGTCGATCGACACGCCCTCGGGGATCATCCACTGGTCGCCCTTGTTGTAGAGGATGTCCGGGCCGTCGACGTGATAGGTCGTCCACACCTGCGCCTGGATGTCGAAGAGTCCCTCGGGGTAGCGCACGTGCTCGATCAGCCCCTCGGGCACCTCGTTCCTCGGCATGAACAGGTCGGGGTAGATCTCCCGGTACGTACGGAGGATGGGGTCGTCCTCGTCCCAGACGTAGAAGGCCATCGAACCGTTGTAGGCATCCACGACGATCTTGACCGAGTTGCGGATGTAGTTGAGGCCGGCCTCGGGGGTCGCGTACGGGTAGCGGTCTGTCACCGTGTAGGCATCCTGGATCCACCAGAGGCGGCCGTCCGCGATCACCATGTAGGGATCGGGGTCCAGCTCCAGGAAGGGCGCCACCGTCTCGATCCGCTCGCGGATGTTGTTGCGGAAGATGATCCTGCTCTCCCCGGTGATGGCCGAGGTGGTGAAGAACTTGATCGTCCCGTACCTGACCGCGAACGCGAGGCGGTTGAGCACCGGCGAGATGGGCACGCCGCCGGTGCCGTCGTACCCGTCGGTGTACACGTCGCTTCCACCGGGACCCGGGAAGTCGAACTCGGCCTCCGTGGTGTTGACCAGGCTGTACTCCGTGCCGCGCTCGCCGTAGTAGATGCGCGGCTGCTCGATCTCGAGCTCCGGACTCACGCTGACCGGCGGGATGTCCTGGACCAGGAAGTCGGGCGAGCCGTCCGAGGTCACCTGGTTCACGGCGCTCATGGCGACGCCGAAGCCGTGCGTGTAGGTGATGTGCTGGTTGACCCACGTCTGCGCCTGCTCCGGCAGACCCTCGATGCTGAGCTCGCGGGCCGAGAGCATCGTCTGACGGTATGCGCCGTTCACCGTGTACCTGTCGATGTCGGCGTCCAGGAACACGTAGTACGGGCGCAGTTCCTGCAGCTGCCGGTAGCTGGTCACGAGCGTGTTGGGGTCCCACAGGCGGATGTTGCGCAGCGTCGGCTGGTTCTCGTCGAGGTCCTTCGGGGTGAGCGCACTCGCGGGCTCGAAGCGGCGCTGGACGATCGACTCGAGATCGTAGGCCTGGCGGGTCGCCTCGAGGTTGCGCGAGATGTACTCGCGCTCCTTGCTCAGCTGGTTGGGATTGACGATCAGCGACTGGTAGACCTCAGGCACGATGCCGCGCAGGACGATGAGGGCGCCGATCCAGACGGCGATCGAGAGCGGACCCCACCACCAGCGGCGCCGGCGCAGCGCGTTCCACACCAGCGCGGCGGCGAGCACGAAGGCGACCACCATGGTGACGCGGGCCATCGGCAGGCGGATGACGACGTCCGTGTACGCCGCGCCGTAGATGGCGCCGGCCGTGGAGTACACGAGGTCCCAGGCCTTGAACAGCTGGCCGATGCCGACGACGACGAACACGGCCGCCAGCAGCGCGGAGAGGTGTGCCACGGCGCGGCCGGCGAGCTTGACGTCGACCTGCGGCACCTGTGGAGACTGCTGGACGCGGGCGAACGGTCCTGCCTCGCCCGCGTTCGCCGATCCGGCCGCCTTCTGCCTGATCTCGATACCGCCCATGATGACGTGGACGATGGCGGCGAGCACCAGCGCGACGATCAGAGCGGCCAGGACGAAGCCGAGGACGCTCTGCCAGAACGGGATCGAGAACACGAAGAAGGAGATGTCGCGTCCGAACTGGGCATCCTGCTGCCCCCACGGCGCCTGGTTGAGGTACAGAAGGACCTGCTGCCAGGACCCCGAGGCGGAGACCCCTGCGATGAACGCCACGACCACGGAGACGACGACACCGCCGATGCCGACCCACTTGCGCACGAGGGGGCTGCGCGGCTCGAGCAGCGTGCCGTCGACATCGGCGCGGAAGTCTGGCGCCAGCCGCCGGGCGAGCTCGACGTTCGCCCAGATGACGGCGAAGAAGATGGCGAAGGCGGCCAACCCAAGCAGCACCTGGGTCCAGAAGCGCGTCCAGAACACGCCGCGGAAGTCGACCTCGCCGAACCAGAGCCAGTCCGCGTAGAAGCCGAGGATGCGGCTGGCGAACACGACCACCAGGATGACGACGGCGACGATGACGCCGAAGACGACACGGAGCCGCGTGCGTGGATCGCGGCGCGGCTTCTTCGGCGGTCTCTTCGGCCTGAGCGGGCGAACGTTGTCCATACGTGAAGTATCGCAGATTCGCCCCGGACCGTAACGCCACGCCGAGAAGGATCGACCGCGGCGGCGAGCGGCCGATCCGGGCCGTCAGTTGTGCTCGGCCATCTCGGCGCGGAGCATCGCCGCGAAGCGCTGCACCATCTTCGGGTCCAGTTCGTGCGCGGCGCGGCTGCGCAGCCTGGCGACGCCGTCGCCGTTGTGCTCCGCCGGATCCCAGCGTCGGCACACGGCGAAGGCACGAGCCACGAGGGGGATCTCGTCTCCCCGACGCCCCTCGGGATAGCCTCCGCCGTCCCAGCGCTCGTTGCCGTACACGAGCGCCTCCACGGCGCTCTGGCGCACCTCGTCCGGCTTCGCCACGCCGTTCTCGCCCGTACCGAGGATCGTCTGGACCTCGTCCTTGACCGCGGCGCCGGTCTCGTGGACGGCGAGCGCCGTGACGAGCCCGGCGGTCTGAGCCTCGTCCAGCCCGATGAAGGCGGCGAAGCGGCGGCCCAGCGCCGGCAGCGGCCCCTCGAGCTCGGCGGCGGTGTCCGCCGCCGCTTCGGTGTAGAGACAGACGCGGTTGCGACCGCTGTTCTTGGCGCGCAGCAGCGCAGCGTCGGCCGCGCCCAGCACTCCGTCGCTGTCCTCCGCAGATTCGGGATAGGCCGAGACCCCGATCGACATGGTCACGTGCAGGTCGGGGTGGCCCGGGTCGAGCATGGCCACGGAGGAGCGGATGCGCTCTGCCAACGTCTTCGCCTCGTCCAGGGCCGTCTGCGGCAGGATCATAGCGAACTCCTCACCGCCGTACCGGGCCAGATAGTCTGACTGACGCGAGCACGTGCGCAGCACGCCCGCGACGGCACGGAGGACGTCGTCGCCCTTCTGATGGCCGATCGTGTCGTTGACCGCCTTGAAGTGGTCCAGGTCCATCATGAGGAGGCAGAAGTGCTCGCCGTACCGACCGGCGCGGCGTACCTCCGCCTTGAGCGACTCGTGGAAGTGCCGGTAGTTGTGGATGCCGGTGAGACCGTCGCTGATGGCCTGCCGCTCCATCTCCTCGTACGTGCGCGCGTTCTGGATGGCGATGGCGGCCAGGTTGGCGAACAGGATCACCGGCTCCAGATCCTCCTCGGCGAACACGCGCCCCCCGAGCCGGTCGAGCGTGAGCACACCGGTCACCTTGCCGAGGACGCGGAGCGGCACGACGATGCTCGCCTGCGCCACGTCTTCACCGGTGCCGGGGATGTGGACGCCGCGGGAGTCGCTGGCCATGTCGTTGACGAGCTGCGGTTGATCATGTCGTACGACCCAGCCGGACAGCCCCTCGTCGATGGAGATGCGGAACTGTTCGTTCTGCTCGGCGTTGACGTCGCGCGAGTAGATGCACACCAGCTCGCGCGACGCCTCGTCGAGCAGGCGGATATCCATGGCGTCGTAGTCGACGATGTCCTTGAGCATCGTCGTGATACGCGAGAAGACCTCTCGCTGGTCGAGCGAGCTGAGCAGCAGCGTGCTCAGGCTCATCAGCTGGTGCTGCATGTCGAGCTGGCTCGTGAGCTGCGCCGACGTCGTCTCCAGCTCGTCGTACTGGCGGGCGTTGTGGATGGCAATGGCCGCCAGGTTGGCGAAGAGCCGGGCCGGCTCCAGTTCGTGCTCCTGGAACGTCCGGCCCCCGAGCCGGTCCATCGCCAGGATCCCGATGACCTCGTCACCCACGCACAGCGGGACGACGATGCAGGCCTGCTGCTCCTTCCACTCCGTGCCGGGGATGTGGACGGCCCGGGGATCGCTGGCCATGTCGTTGACGAGCTGCGCCTCGTTGTTGCGCACCACCCAGCCGCTGATGCCCTCGTCGAGCGCGATGGGGAAGGCGAATGCCTCCCGGCCGTCGTGCTCGTCGCGCGCATAGATCGCGAGGAGCGCCTTGCGCTCTTCGTCGACCAGACGGACGTCCATCGAGTCGTAGTCGACGATCTCCTTGAGCTTGTCGGCGATGTGCTCGAGCGTCTCGTTCAGCTCGAGTGACGAGAGGATGGCGCCGCTGGCGCCGAGCAGCTCGTGGCTGAGCGCCAGCTGCTCCTCGAGCCGGCTGGACGCCGTCTCCACATCCTCGTACTGCCTGGCGTTGTGGATGGCGATCGCGGCCAGGTTCGCGAAGAGCGTGACTGGCTCGAGCTCGTGCTCGCCGAAGATCCGCCCGCCGGGCCGGTCGAGCGCGAGCACGCCGATGACTTCGCCGGCGAGGGAGAGCGGCGCGATGATGCTCGCCTGCGGCTCCCACTCGGTGCCCGGGACGAGCTCGCCCCGGGGGTCGTTCAGCATGTCGTTCACGAGCTGCGCCTCGTTGTGCCGCACGACCCAGCCGCTCACCCCCGCGTCGATGGGGCTTCGCCAGGCCTTGAACTGCTCCTCGGCGCCGGCGGCGCCGTCGCGGCAGTAGCCGCAGTACAGCTCCCCCGTCGCCTTGTCCACGAGCCGGACCTCCAGGGCGTCGTAGTCGACGATCTCCTTGAGCAGCGCCGCGATGCGGGCGAAGACCTCGCGCGGCTCAAGCGTTGCGAGCAGCGCCCCGCTGACTTCCAGGATGGCGTGGCGCAGCGCCAGCTGCGCCTTCTGCTGCTCGGACGCCTCGCGCAGCGCCTCATACTGGCGCGCGTTCTCGATCGCCACGGCGGCGAGCGTCGCGAACACCTCGAGCGACTTCACCAGCTCGATCGTGGGGAGCTGGCGGTCCACCGGATCGCAGAGACCCAGCACGCCCATGAGATCGCGGTCCTTGTCGTACAGCGGGACGAACAGATGGTCGTTGCCGTGCCACTCGTGAGACGGACGCGGGCCGAGGTCGGACTCGGGGAAGTAGTACAGCTGCTCGTCGGTCCACTGATGCCGCCGGTGGTCGACGAAGTAGGACGAGCCGATCTGATGCTTCTCGAGGAAGAGCTGGTCCCAGATGTACCGCGGGACCGGCCGGTCGAACAGCAGCCGGTCAAGATCGGGAGAGTCGCCGACGGTGGCGTAGACGGCGAAGTCGCCGTCCTGCGTACGCAGGTAGATGCTCGCCTCGCGGAAGCCGAACGTGTCGCTCAGCGCCATCGCGATGACGTGGACGATGGCATCGAGCGTCAGGCTCGACTGGAGCTGGTTCGCAAGCTTGATGAGGCCGCGCAGCAGCTCAACTTCACCACGCTCGGTCTTGCGACTCTTGGTCCGGAACCCCATCGCTCCCCTGTATGGCCCCAGCCGGTCGAAGGGTGCCCATTCGACCGCGTCCGTTGCAGTGCCCGCGACACGGCGACGCTCGCCTTGCCTACGTGGAACCGTTTCGGCAACCTCGGGGCAATGCTTGAGGGGCAAGCGACACTGTCACCGAAGGAGACGACCGGGCGGGGGCACCACAGGCCCGCCCGCCCGGTCGTCGACTGATGCGCTCGTCTCAGCCGGACTGGCCGGCAGCGTACTCGCCGAGCTTGAGGATCTGCCGCGCCTCGTCGGGCGTTGCGCAGGGACGGTCCCACTCCCTGGCGATCCGCGCGACACGGCCGACGAGCTCCGCGTTCTCCTTCGCCAGCACGCCCTTGTGCAGAAAGATGTTGTCCTCGAACCCCAGACGGACGTTGCCGCCCAGCGCGAGAGCCGTCATGGTCACGGGCATGTGCCAGCGGCCGATGCCGGTGCAGGTCCAAGTCGACCCCTCGGGGATGCGGTCGACCAGGAACATCAGGTTGCGAGGCTCGCCGCTCATGCTGCCGGGCACCCCGAGCACGAAATCCCAGTGCAGCAGCGGACCGGCCGGCCCGTACTTCTTCACCAGCTTGAGGGCATTGTCGATCTGGCCGGCCTCGAAGATCTCGAACTCCGGCCGCACGCCCTTCGCCTGCATGCGCTGATAGAACTCGCTCATCAGCGCCGCGTCGTTGAAGAACACGTCCTCGCCGAAGTTGGCGGTGCCGGTCGTCAGCGACGCCATCTCCGGAGCGAGCTCGAGCGGCTGCAGCCGCTCGTCGGCGGTCATGCCCATGGCGCCGCCGGTGCTCGTCTGGATGATGATGTCGGTGCGCTTGCGGATCTCCTCGATGGCCGCCGCGAACACCTCCCGCGCCTGGGTCGGGTTGGCGTCCGCGTCGCGGACGTGCAGGTGGTACATCGCGGCGCCGGCCTCACGGCAGCGCGCCGCGTCGGCGCCGATCTCCGCCGCCGTCACCGGCAGCCCGGGCTGCGCCTCCTTGGTGGTCTCGGCGCCGACGCCGGCCACGGTGATGATCAGCTTGTCCATCGCCTCCCCCTCCGGGCGGCCCGGCAGCCGGACCGCCGTCGCGTTCGCCTTTCAGCCCTCGTACGGGAACCGCTGGTTCACGAAGGCCAGGCTCTCCTCCACGACCTCGAGCGCTCGCGCCAGGTCCTGCTCCGTGTGCCGGTAACAGATGTACCAGTGGTGATACGGCTGCACGAACAGCCCACGCCGGATGCACTGCGTGCAGAACTCCGTCCGCCGCTCCCGGTACTTGTCGTCCGCCTTGTCGAAGGTGAGGAACGGCATCGGCGGGATGCCGCTCTTGGTGACCGGCACGCCGGAACGGTCGACGATCTCGCCCAGCTTCTCGAGGAACCGGGTGCCGCGCTCCCAGATCGCGTCCTGCACCTTCTCGCGCTCGAGGATCTCGAGGCACTTCATGCTGGCGGCCATCTCGAGACTGTTGGGGAAGTACGTGGAGCTGAGGAAGGCGTCCTTGACGTACACGCTCATGATCTCCCGCTTGCCGACGAGCGCGGCGATGGCGTAGCCGTTGGCCATCGCCTTGCCGACCGTGGTGAGATCCGGCGTGACGCCGTAGCGCTCCGACGCGCCCCCCATGGCGGCGCGGAAGCCGGTGCGGATCTCGTCGAAGCACACCGGCGTGTCGTGCCTGTGGCAGAGGTCGACCACGGCCTGCAGGTAGCCGTCCGGGGGTGGGATGACCGGCTTGGCGAGCGGATGCCCGACCGGGGTGATGATGACGCCGCCGATCTCCCCGGGGTTCTCGGCGAAGACCCGCTCGAGCTCGGCAATGTCACCGTACTCAAACTCGACGGTCAGGTCGGAGACGGCCTTCGGCACTCCGCCGTGGTGCTCGACGCACCAGTCGCCCCAGCCGTGGTAGCCGCAGCGCGCGATCTTGTCGCGCCCGGTAGAGGCGCGCATGGCGCGCACGGCCGCGTTGGTCGCGTCCGAGCCCGTCTTGACGAGGATCGTCTGCTCGCCACACGGCATGATGTCGGCGAGCCGCTCCTCGAGCTCGTTCTGGAGCGGCTGCACGAGGCTGAAGCAGAAGCCCTTGTCCATCTGTGCCTTGGCGGCGTCGTTGATCTCGTCCTCGACGTAACCGAGGATGATCGGCCCGTAGGCGCAGAGCATGTCGATGTACTCGTTGCCGTCCACGTCGACGATGTGGCCACCGTGGCCGTGGGTGATGAACACCGGATACTCGCCGACGACGAAGTTGTACGGCCGTCGGATGCCGCCGACGCCGCCGGGTGTGAGGCGCTGGGCGTCCTCCAGCAAGGCCATGGACTTCGTGAGGTTGAGCTTGGGAGCGCTTTCGACGCTCTTCGCCATGTGGACTCCTTTCACGGCTTGAGGCGCGGAGGTCGAGCGGACCGGCGCACGACGGAGGCCGCGCGGCAGACGATTGGACGCGCGCGGCCGCCCGTTCCGTCAGCGGCTCTCCCGTCCGGAGTGTGAGTACGGGGGCGGGCGGCGGGCGGGGCTCAGCCCGGATCCGGCCAGAGCCGCTCGTAGATGAGGATGATGGTCACGCCTGGCTCCCTCCCGGGTGCTGCGCGGCGGGCGGACGATCGTCGCCCGCGCCGCCTCCGAGCGTAGCTGATGCACAGCGCCTTGACATCCCACACGCTTCCGTGCGCGAGCGGTGTGCGCCGTTCACGGTACGATGCGCGGTGCACCCTCATGGCGCTGTGCACCCGCCTGGCGTCGCGCTTCCGCGCGCCCCGGTGCCCCGCCCCGTCAGCCGGTCGTCCCGTCCTGCCATCCTGACTCCGCCCCGAGCCGTCGGCCGGACGCCTCCGCCTCGGCGACGGCTTCCTCCGGGAACCCGGCAAGGCCCTCCTCCGCCGCGCCGAAGAGCACGACCAGCGCCGCCCCCAGAAGGATCAGTACGCCGCCGAGAAGCGTCCAGAGCGAGGGCTGCTCGGCCAGGAAGACCAGGGCGAAGAGCGGGGCGCTGGCAGGTTCGAGCAGCCCGACGATCGAGGTGTGCTGCACGGGGATGTAGCGCATGCCGTGCAGGAAGATCGTCCCGCCGAGGGCGGTGCTGAAGACGGCCAGTCCGAGCACCGCCCACAGATCGGTCCACGCAAAGGCGAAGTCCGCGCCTGCCCACTGGACCACGCCGAGCGGCAGCATGACCAACGCCACCACCACGCCGTCCGAGATCAGCATGGTGCTGCCGTCCACGTGCGGGCTGAGCGTCTTGGCGACCAGGAAGAACGCCGCGAGCAGCAGCCCGGAGGCGAGACCCAGGGCGACCCCGGCGGGCGAGACGCGCAGACTCGGGTCCACGAGCCCAGGCGCGAGCATCACGACGATGCCCGACACCGCCAGCACCAGCGCACCGACGACGACCCGTTCCGTGCGCTGACCGAGCAGCCGCGGCGCGATGACGGCGATGTAGATGGGGGACATGTAGGAGAGGAAGACGGCGAGCGCCACGTCGAGCTCGCGCAGTGCGAGGATGAACGTGTAGAGCTGCAGGGCGTCGAACGCTCCGAGGATGAGGAGGCGGCGCGCCACACCCGGCTGCATGCACTGTCGCACCCAGCGCCGGCCGCCGCCGAACGCGACGACGAGCAGGGCCGCCAGCGACATGCGGAGGACGAGCAACGTGCTCGCCGGGAGATCCGTCATGCCGACCCAGACGCCGGCCCCGCCGAACATGATCGCCGTGCTGCCGACCATCAGATAGCCGCGGAGGCGGCGAGAGCAGGATCCGCTCACGGTGCCGGCTCCAGGGACGAGCCGCCTGCCGGCACACGACCGTGCACGGCGCTGCCGCTCACAGCGGTTCGGGCTCCGCGGCCGCGGCGGTCGAGGCTTCGCCCTCGCCGCGGCCGAAGACGATGATCACCAATCCGGCCGCGAGGATGAGCGCCCCTCCGACGACGGTCCAGATCGTGGGCAGTTGCCCCACCAGGAAGACCGCGAAGAGCGGCCCCGCGACGGGCTCGATATAGCCCAGGATGGACACGTGCTCCACCCGCACCCGCTTCGTCCCGACGATCCACAGCGTGTAGGGGATGGCGGTGCAGAACACGCCCATGACGATCGCGGCCGCCCAGGTCCTGCCGTCCATCTCGAAGCCGGTGGCGCCGAACTGCCAGACGGCCAATGGGAGCACCAGAAGGGCGTCACCGGCAGCCTCGGCCATGGAGATGGTCGACGGAGCCACGATCCTCGTCAGCCCCTTCACCGAGACCGTGTAGGTTGCGTAGCCGAATCCCGTGAAGAGGGCCGCGAGCAGCCCCGACGTGGAGACCTTGATGCCCTCGCCGAGGAGGTCGGGGACCAGGATCACGGCAAGGCCGGCGAGGGCGAGGCCGAGCGCCGGCCAGACCAGCGGTTCTCGCGGCGACTTGAACACACGAGGCGCCGCGAGCGCCACCCACACCGGCATCAGGAAGAGCAGGAACATCGCGATCGCCACGCTCGTCTGCCGCACGGCGTAGAAGAAGAGCAGCAGCGTGAGCGACGACATGGCGATCATCACGAGAAGACGCCAGGCCGCCCCGGGCCTGCGCCAGTCGGCAAGCATGGGGCGGCGCAGGAACACCGCGCCGAGCGCCAACGACGCGAACACCATGCGCAGGCAGAGGATGACCGCCTCGGGCGCGTCTGCCCATGCCACGAGCGGCCCGCTTCCTGCCATGCCGAGATAGGAGACGACGAGGATCGCATAGCCCACCAGGTCGCGACGGCCTGAGGCTGCGCTCGTGACTGTGGCGGGCGTCTCGTTCACAGCGGCGGCTCCGGCTCGACCTCCGGATCGCCGTACAGCACGACGAGAGCACCGGCGACGAGGATCAGCGTGCCGCCGAGCGCGACGACGGGCGCGATCCGCTCTCCGACGAGCATCCAGGCGAACAGCGGCGCAACGACGGGCGTGAGGAATCCGAGGATGGAGCTGTGCTGCACTGGGATCCTCGCCACGCCCTCCACCCAGATCGAGTAGGCGAGGGCGGTACAGACGAGTCCGAGAACGAGGGCGGACGTCCAGTCCCGGCTGGTGAGCGTCACGTCGAGCGCGACGAACTGCCAGAGGGCGAGCGGGAGTATGACGACGGCGTCGAGCGTGCACTCGAGCGTGACGATCGTCGTGCTGGGCAACTCGCGGGTCAGGTCCTTGACCAGAAGCTGGAAGAACGCGTACAGGACGCCGGCGGCCAGGCCTGCGGCCACGCCGGCGACGGACAGCGTCACGTGCCCGCTGAACCCGGGAGCCAGGATCACGGCGAGCCCAGCCAGCGCCACGCCCAGCGAGAGGTAGACGAGCTTCTCGGTCGGAGCCTTCAGCAGCCGGGGAGCGAGCAGCGCCACCCAGACGGGCTGGACGAAGAGCAGGAAGGTGGCCACCGCCACGCCGGATGCACGTATGGCGTAGAAGTAGGCCAGCAACGACCCGCCGTCCAGCAGGCCCATGAGGATGAACCGCGGCCACAGGTCACGCCGGAGGAACGTCCGGAACGGGTGCCGGCGCGCGAACACCACACCCAGGACGGTTGCCGCGATGACGAGCCGCAGCACCAGCAGCACGCTCGAGGGCGCGTCCGCCCAGCTCACGAGCACGCCGCTGAGTGCCACCAGGATGAAGCATCCCGCGACCAGGCCGTAGGCCGTGAGGTCGCGGCGAGCCTCCTCGACGCCGGAGGCGGCTGAGTGGCGCACGGTGCTCATAGCGGCGGCTCCGGCTCAGGCTCTCCCGAGCCTCGCAGCACCACGAGCGCGCCAGACGCCAGGATGAGCGCGCCTCCCGCCGCGGTCCAGAGCGGGAGTCCCTGCCCGAGCAGCACGAACGCGAAGACGGGAGACCCGACGGCGTTGAGCAGCCCGAGGATCGAGGCGTGCTGCACGCGGACCCGTGCCACGCCTTCCACCCACATGGTGAACGCAAGCGCCGTGGTGAGCACTCCGATGAGCACCACGGCGAGGACGTCTCGCGTCTCGAAGACCACACCGGCACCCGTGGTCGCCCAGATCGCCGCCGGCAGGAGGAACAACCCGTCCAGCAGGCACATCACGATGACGGTGGAGATACTGGAGACCTCGCGCGTCTGCCGCTTGATGCCGACCTGGAACAGGGCGAAGCCGACGCCCCCCAGCAGCGCCGCGGCCACCCCGGGCAGCGAGAGGGTCACGGTCTGCGAGAAGGAGGGTCCGAGCACGAGCGCCAGCCCCGCGAAGGCGATCGGCATGGCGATGTAGACGACACGCTCGGTGGCGACGTGCAGGATGCGCGGCGCGAGCAGCGCCACCCACAGCGGCTGGAGGTAGTAGATGAAGGTGGCGACCGCCACGCCGAGCTCGCGCACGGCGTAGAAGTAAGCGAAGGCCTGCGAGGCATCGAGCGCGGCCATGAGAAGGAACCGCTGCCAGACGCCCGGACGGAACACGCCCGCCAGCGGCCGGCGTCGCCAGAAGACCAGCAGCAACACCCCTGCGGCGATCGCGTAGCGCACCACCAGCGCGAGGCTGGTCGGGATGGTCGTCCAGGCCATGAGGACCGGGGTGAGGCTGAACAGGAGGTACGACCCGACGACCAGCGCGTAGCCCGCAGGATCGCCGCGGCGCGGCACAGACCCCGGCTCGCGCCCTCGCCCCGTCCGCCCCTTGAGGACGGCAAGGGGCCGGCGGCGGTCAGGCCGGGCCGACTGCGCACGTCTCGGCGCTCCGGGCGCCGGCTGCTGACGCCTCCATGGCTGCGTGCTCACTCCGCGCCCCCCGACACGGTCATCCGAGCAGCTCCAGCTCGGGTTCACCACGAGCGTACAGCACCACGAGGATCCCCGCAGCCACGATCAGCGCCCCGCCGGCGATCGTCCATCCGCTCGGCACCTGGCCGAGCAGGACGAGCGCGTAGAGAGGGGCGCTCACCGGCTCCACGTAGGCGATGATCCCGGCGTGTTGGACCCGGATGTAGTGCAGACCGTCCATGAACAAGCTGAAGCTGAAGGCGGTCGTCAGCAGGCCGAGCAACGCCGCCATCACCAGGTCGATTCCCGTGTAGTCGTAGTGCGCGGCGTTGACGGCCAGGAGGCCCGGAACGAGCATCACCAGCGCAGTGAAGGCGCTCTGGGTGAAGACGACGGGCGTGCTCCGCACGTGCAGCGCCCGCAGGCTCTTGGCGAACAACAGGTACACGGCATACATGACGCCGGCCGCCCACGCGAAGAACAGACCGCCGGCCGAGAGCCGGACCCCGTCGAGCGCCAGACCCGGGACCAGAATCAGCACCATGCCGACAAGACCGACGGCGAGCGCAAGGTACACCACCGGCTCGGTCTTCTCGTGCAGGATGCGCGGCGCCACGAACGCGAGGTAGACGGGAGCCAGGTAGCTCAGGAAGATCGCCACTGCCACGCCCGTGGAGCGGATCGCGAGGAAGTACAGGATCAGATTGAGCGACAGCGCGACGCTGATCCCGAGCACGCGGAGCGGGGCGCCGGGCGTGCGGAGGTCTCGCCAGCTGCCGGTGGCCAGCACGACGGCGCCCAGCGCAGCGGCCGCGAAGACCATCCGCAGGCAAAGCAGCATCGCGGCCGGCATGTCGGCATAGGTGACCATGACCCCGATGCTGCCGTTCGCCAGACTGGCCAGGCCGACCTCGAGGTACCCCCGGATGCGGTCGGGCGGTGGGCCGGCCTCGTCGCCGCCCGGCACGCCGACGCGCCGGTGCCCCGCGCCGGCGACCGACACCGGATCCGCCTCGACGAGCATCGCGTCCGGGGTGGTCACGCGAGCGGCTCCAGAATCCGGTCCTTCTCGCTCTTGCCGAACGCGATGACGAGGATCCCGGCCGCCACGATCAGCGCGCCGCCCGCATACGCGGTCCACGGCGGCGTCTCGCCGATCAGCAGGAACGCCCAGAGCGGCGAGGTCACAGGCTCCAGATAGCCCAGGATGCCCGCGTGCTCGACACGCACGTACCGCAGACCATCGGTGAAGAGGCTGAAGCAGAGGGCCGTGTACACGAGTCCGTTGACGACGACGATCCAGGCGTCGGTCCACGTCAGCTGATAGTCGCTGCCCGCCGTCTGCCAGACGGCGAGCGGGGTGAAGAGCACCACGGTCCCGATGCAGTAGGCCAAGGCGAACGTGGACCCTCGGATGCCGGTCTCGCTCATGCTGCTGACCAGCATCATGGCGGCGGCGAACATGAATCCGGCCAGGAGCCCGAAGACCACGCCTGGCAGCGTGACGCCACCGTTCGCTGCCGTCGCCGCGGGCAGCACCAGCAGCGCCATGCCGCCCACGGCGACGGCGACGGCGACCATGTCGACCCGTTGGCGCCGGGTGCGCAGCAGCAGCGGCGCCAGCAGCGCGACCCAGACCGGCGCCATGTACTCGAGCGAGACCCCTACCGTGACGTTCGACGTCCGGATCGAGGCGAAGTAGAAGATCATCTCGAGCGCCACCACGACGCCGAGCAGGCTCACCCGGCGCAGGCGACCAGACCGGCGGATCTCATCGATGCCGCCAGTCATGAGGAACACTGCCCCGAGCGCGATGCCGGCCAGTCCCATCCTCAACACCAGGAGCAGACTGGCCGGCATCGCCGACACCTGGATGAGCGTCGCGGAGGTGCCGAGGATCAGCGACGACGAGGCGATCTCCGCGTACCCCCGTACCCGGTGATCGGCGCCCGTGGGTCCCACCGCCTCCGACGCGGGTCCCGTCGACGTCCTCTCACCGGTCAATCGGTACTGAACCCCAATCGATGCGAGAAGACGTCCAGAAAGCGCTTGTCCGTCGCGAGGTCGAGGAACTGGATGCGGTCGCGCACCTCTGCCATGCGGCTCCGCGCCCCGACGTCGATGAGCGCCATCTGCGCTCCCACGCCGGCGGCGTTGCCGACGAACGCGACGCGTTCCGTCTCGACCGGCGGGAACAGGCCGAGGTACTGGGCCGCGGCCAGGTCCAGGTAGTTGCCGAATGCGCCGGCGATGAACACCGTGTCGAGTTCGTCGAGCGACACGTCCAGCGTCTGCATGAGGAGCTCCCAGCCCGAGTTGATCGCGCCCTTGGCGAGCTGGAGGCTCCGCACGTCGTGCTGCGTGAAGACGATGTCGCCGTGCGGGCCGACGGTGAGCAGGTACTCGGCGCCCTCCTCACCGCGTCGCACGCGAGGATGCCCGGCGTCCATGCGCCCGCTCTTGTCGATCACGCCCGCATGGACGAGACCTGCGAGGAGATCGACGACGCCCGACCCGCAGATGCCGATGGGGTCGGCGCCGGTGATCGTCGCCAGCTCGACCGCCTCGCCGTTCTCGTCGATCCTGACGCGCTCGATGGCGCCGGCCACCGCCTTCATCCCGTTGCGGATCTGGTAGCCCTCGAACGCCGGGCCCGACGCGCAACTCGTGACCGTCACGCGTCCGTCGTGCGTGAGCGCGATCTCGGTGTTGGTGCCGATGTCGATCGCCATGCTCGGCTTCTGCTTGTCCGCGAGATGCGTGGCCGCGACCACGGCCAGCGCGTCGGAGCCGACGAACCCGGCGATGGGGGGCGGGAAGTGCACGCCTCCGTCCGGGTTCATGTCGATGCCGAGCTCGCTCGCCTTCAAGGTGAGCGGCTCGGCGGTCGCCGGCGCGAACGGCGCCTGGCCGAGGCCGACGGGAGAGAGGCCGAGGGCGAGGTGATGCATCGCGGTGTTGCCGACCACCGTCATGTCGCAGACGTGGGAGAGGTCGATGTCCTGCCGCTCGTAGAGCGCCTTGAGGTTGCTGTTGATGCCCTCGCGCACGGCTCTCGCCAGCAACGCCGTCTCCTTGTGCTGCGCGGCGTGAGCTATTCGGCTGATGACGTCCTCGCCGTAGCGCATCTGAGGGTTCTCGATGGCCTCCTGGTCGATGAGCGCACCCTTGCCGAGATCGAACAGGTAGGCGATGACCTTGGAGGTGCCGATGTCGACGGCCACCCCGTAGCACTCGCACTCGCGGTCGCCGGGGTGCACGTCGATCACGCGCTCCCCGTACAGGGTCGCCGTGACGTTCCACTTGCCCTCACGCAGTGTCGCCGGGAGCTCCTCGAGCACATGCAGCGGCACTTCGACGCCGCCCAGGCCCTGGTCGAACCGCTCCAGGTCTGAGCGCTTGTCCTCCAGCGTGGGCGGTTCGAGCCGCACCGATCGCGTGTGTACTGCCGGGTGCGCGGCGCCGGTCGTGAGCTGGGACGTGGTCAGGATGCGACGCTGCCCCGCGGTGCCGCGCACTTCGATGCTGACGCGGGCGGAGCGCGGACGCGCCTGGCACGCCAGACGCCATCCTTCGTTGCGGAGCTTCTCGGGGATGCGCTTGAGCTCCCGTTCGGTCGGCGCCGTGAGTTCGCCGGAGCCGAGGCGCACCAGGCATTTGCCGCAGGTGCCGCGTCCGGCGCAATCCGTCGGGATATCGATCTGGGCACGCATGAGCCCGTCGAGCAGGTTGTCCTGCTCGTCGATCGTCAGAGTGAGTCCGATGGGCTCGACGAAGACTTTCGACACCGTCTCTCCTTGTGTTGCGTGAGGTCGGGCGGGCGGCTCTCCCGGCCGCCCGCCCTCGCGCGCCGCACCGCAGCGACGCCTCCAGGTCCTACCCCTCAGCCCGAGTGGTCAGACCTCGTCCTCGGCGTCAGACCGTGGCCTCTCCGAAGATGTCGGCCATCCGGTTCTTGCGGTCCACGACCTTCTGCATCCGCGCGTCCCAGACCTCAGAGAGCGTCGGCCCGTGCGTCGGCTCGAACAGGCTCGCCACGCCAAGGCGCTCCTTCACGTCGTCGCACTCGTCACAGTGGCACTTGCCGGGCACGTAGTCCTTGGGCTCGGTGTACGTGCTGATAACGCCCTCGTAGTTGCGCAGGATCACCTGACCGGGCGCGTGACTGATCACGTAGTTGGGGAACACGGGCGTCTTCCCGCCGCCGCCGATGGCGTCGATGATGTAGGTCGGCACGCCGAAGCCGGTCGTATGGCCGCGCAGGCTCTCGTAGATCTCTATGCCCTTGGAGACGCTGGTGCGGAAGTGCGCCGTGCCCTGCGCCAGGTCGCACTGGTAGAAGTAGTACGGCTTGACGCGGTACTGCAGCAGCTTGTGCGACAGCTTCTTCATCACGCGCGCATCATCGTTGATGCCGCGCATGAGCACGGTCTGGTTGCCGAGGTTGATGCCGGCATCAGCGAGACGGTCGCACGCGAGCTTGCTCTCCGGCGTGAACTCCTGCGGATGGTTGAAGTGTGTGTTGAAGTACAGCGGGTGGTACTTGTGCAGCATCTCGACCAGCTCGGGCGTGATGCGCTGCGGGCAGACCACCGGCATGCGCGATCCGATGCGGATGATCTCGACGTGGTCGATGGCACGGACGCGACGGAGGATGTCCTCCAGCTTGTCATCCGAGAGCGTGAGCGGGTCGCCGCCGCTGATGAGCACGTCGCGGACCTCGGTGGCTCGCTCGATGTACTTGATGGCGTTGTCGATCTCCGTCTGAGCGACGATGTCCTCGGTCCCGCCCACCAGACGACGCCGCGTGCAATGACGGCAGTACATGCTGCACATCTCGGTGACGACGAACAGCACGCGATCCGGATACCGATGCGTGATGCGGGGCGTGGGGGAGTCGAAGTCCTCAGAGACGGCGTCCTCGAGGTCCTCGTCGTGGATGACGAGCTCGGCCGGCGTCGGCACCGCCTGCATCCGCACGGGGTCCGTCGGGTCGTCCGGATCCATCAGCGAGGCGTAGTAGGGGGTGACGCTCACGCGGAACTTGCCCATGCAGGCGTCGAGGTCCTTGCGCTGCGCATCGGTGAGGTTGAGGACTTCCTCGAAGTCCTCGGTGGTGGTGAGACGGTTGCGCAACTGCCACTTGTAGTCGTTCCACTGCTCGTCGGTGACGTCTTTGAATCGTGGGATGTCCTTGCGGTCTCTGATCATCTCTGGCGCTCCTTCTCCGCGAGGCCCCAGATCCTCGCGGCTCCCTTCTCGACTCCCGTCCACTTCCGCGTCGCGGCGGGTGATTCAGCCATGCATACGGAGTGTACAGCGGCTCCGCAGTCGCCGCGCCTTAGAGACCCGGGCCCGCGATGATGCGCTCGATCACTCCGCGGGCCTCGGCGCCGAGCGGCACGGGAGTGTGCTCGGCGAGCAGCTGCCGCGCGAGGGCTGTCGCCTTCTCGTAGGCGCCTTCGCGCCCGGAGGCGATCCATGCGTCCCACATGCTCCTGTCGAGCAGGCGGGGCCGCCACACCTCTTTCATGTGGCGGCGCGTATGGCGATGGCCGAGGTAGTTGCCGCCGATGCCGACCTGCTTGATGGCGTCCAGAGCGATGGTCTCGTCTTCCACGCGGATGCCGGCGGCGATGGACGCGTTCCAGCTGAAGACCTCGGTATCCATGACGAGCTGCTGCGGGCTGAAGGCGCCGGCAGCGCCGAGCAGACCGGCTCCGCCGGTCACATCGGCGCCCGATGCAGTCGTCGTCATCGCCACGAAGGCGTCCTGCTGGCAGGCCTGCCAGTCAGGCTCGTGGCTGGTGGTGCGCAGGCCCCCGGCGACGATCGGCAGCCCGACGTGCGCCGCCACCTGTACGGAGGCGAGCTGGAAGAGCGACGCAGTCGGCCCGGCCGGCGGAAGCCCGGCGGCGGCCGCGTCGGCGACGAAGAAGAACGGTGCTCCGGGAGCCGCAGCCTGGACGGCCGCGCAGCCGGCAAGCACGCCGGCATGATGGCGGACCAGAGCAGCGCCGAGGTCGGCTGCCGTCGGACCCGCCGTCCCGGCGGTCGACGACGGCGTCGGCGCGCCCTTGGCGGCGTCAGCCGGTGTGAGGACCAGACCGACGGGCAGGCCGGCGCGCGCGAAGACGAGCGCAGCCTCCAGAGCCTCCGCGCCGCCGCAGAGCGACAGCGGCGGGCGGCGGCGCACCTCGTCAGCGGACCCGGCTACCGTCGCAGCCAGCTCGACCGCGGCCTCGGCTTCGTGGGCAGTCGTCACCATGCCCGTCATGACGTGCTTGCTGGAGCCGGTCAGACAGCGGCCGATCGCCGCCAGAACGGACAGGCCGGCCGCACGCAGCGGAGGACCGGCGAGGACGGCCACCTCCGGCAGCGCATCGGCGAGCTTCACGGCGTCGTCCAGGTCGGCGACTGTCGCCGGCAGGTGATCCCCACCGGCCAGAGGGCGGACCCGCTCGGGGACGCCTGCTGGCCCGGCGGTCGCGGCGCCGGCGGAGAGCCACACCCTCCCGGCGCCGAGCGCCACGTCGTGCTCGGGCACGCGGCCGGCGAGGATGACGGCGAAGGGCGCCGTCCGGGCCGCGGCTTCGGCCGCGGCTCCCTCGGCGCCCAGCAGCTCGAGAGCAGCTGCATGCACGCGCGCGACATCGTCGTCGCTCAGCACGCGGAGCGCGAGGCGCGCCTCGGTCGTGAGGATGGGGCGCGCCTCCGGCGCCTGGCAGGTCGGCTCGGTCACCGGCTGCTCCCTTCTGCCTCGGCGACCATGGCGTGCAGCCGGTCGCGGATCGTCTGCTCCAGCCGGGACGCATGCGGCTCCTCGCGAAGCTCGGCAGTCCGGGCTGCCACCCGGTGCTTGAGCGTCTTCGCACCGGCAGCGGCCCAGCGGTCGTGCGTGGCCCGGTCGAACAACCGTGGCTGCCACGTCTCGCGGTGGTGCCTCCGCGTGTAGCCCCGGCCCAGATGACTGCCGCCGGGGCCGACGGCGTCGATCTCGTTGAGCGCGAGAGCCTCGCCGTCGACGCCGACGTCGACGAGCAGTGCCCGCGCGTAGCCCACCAGTTCGTCGCCGAGCACGATAGTCTCGTAGCTGCTCTGCAGCCCGCTCTCCAGGTAGCCGACGTCGTGCAGCAGCGTGGCGCGGCTGAGCGCGCCGATCACCGCCGTCATCCCGGCTTCCGCCGCCCACTGCTCGTCGAACGACTTCGCGTCGGCGACCGCCGCATACGAGAAACTCGGCAGCCCGTAGAAGCGCGCGAGATCGGTGGCGGCCGCGTTGCCGAGGAAGTGTTCGGGCGCACCGTACACGTCCACCGCCGTGCGCATGTCGAAGGCGCCGCAGCCCACGCCGTAGACGAACGGCGCACCGGTGCGGCGCAGCTGGTGGATGACGAGTCCGCTCAGCGTCTCCGCGTTGCCGACGACGATGGTCCCCGTCATGGACGCCGGCGCCGTGGTGCCGGCGGCCGGCGCCGGCGCATACACGAGCGGGATGTCCAGGTCGGCGCACGCGAGTAGCTTGTCCAGGGCCTCCTCGCTGTGGATGAGAGGCGGGTTGGGCATCGCGTAGCAGCCGAAGCTCCGCTCCTCCCCACAGATGGCGGCCATGTCTTTCATGCGGCGCAGAGAGACTCCGTCGTGCGCCGTGGTGAGCAGCGGCTTGCGGGTACCGGCGAGCATCGCGGCGAACTGGGCGAGGTCACCCACCTGCGCGGGGACGTCGCTCGGCAGACCCATGCTCATCACGAAATCGAGGTTCGGCAGTCTCTCCGCCAAGGCGGCCATGCCCTCGACGTCGGCGGTCGTGCTGCGGCGTCGCTCGCCGGTGTCGGGGTCGGTCACGTAGACGCAGTCCGACCCCGTGCCGAAGTAGCTTCGCCCGTCCTCCAGCTCCAGACCGCCGAGCTCGCCACGGCGCGCGTGACCCGCGCCGCCCGACGCGCCGCGCGCCTTGAGCTTGAAGTGGCGTGGCGCGCCCTGCAGGGCTGCGTCCACCATGGCGGCCGGGATGCGGGCGCGCATGCCGTCGATGCGCGCGCCCGCCTCCGCCAGCAGCTCGCGGCTCCCGGCATGACGCACCTCGACTCCGGTCTCCTCGAGCAGCGCGAGCGTCGCCTCGTGCACGCGCCAGCACGCGGCGTCGTCCCACACGGTGAGCCGGGCCTCAGGCATCAGGCCTCAGCCAGTTCCTTGTCGGCGCGCGCGACGATGCTGCGCAGCTCCGTGGTCAGATCCTCGGGCAACGGCTCAGGCCGGTAGGTGGCCAGGATATCGTCGGCGACCTCCGTCGCCTTCTCCAGGGCGCCCTTCTTGCCCTCGCGCAGCCACGTGTCGTACGGCGTCCGGTCCCAGACGCCGGGCCGCCAGATCTCCTTCATGTGCCGGCGCGTGTGCTTCTCCGCCAGGTAGGTACCGTTGGGCCCGACCTTCTTGATCACGTCCAGCGCGAGCGTCTCGTCGTCCACGACGATACCGTCGGCCACCTTCTGCACGATGCCGTAGATCTCGCTCTCCATGATCATGTGCGGGTAGCTGAGGATCTTGGAGCCGTTCAGGAGCCCGGCACCGTTCATCATGTCGGCGTTGGTCATCACGCTGGCGAAGGTGCTGAGGGAGTCGTCGACGGCAGCCTGCCAGTCGGGCTCCTTGGCGCCGGTCGCCATGGTGCCCATCGCCATGGGCACGCCGTAGAAGTGGGCAAGTTGGGTGGACGCACCGGCGAGGAGGTAGTCCTCCGGCGACCCGCCGGTGTACCCGCCCGTCTTGAGGTCGATCACGCTCGGCGCGCCGGCGAAGAACGCCGGTACCCCCGGGTACGCCAGCTCGATGAGCACGACGCCGCTGAGCGCCTCGGCGTTCTGGACGACGAGGTTGCCGGCCAGCGTCGCCGGCCCCGTGCCCGCCGCGAGCGGCATCGGCATGAACCCGCTGGCCAGCCCGTACTCGGCGGCGACCAGGTTGGCCTCGAGGTTGGGTCCGTCGTGGGCGAGCGGGTCCACGGCACACTGCATGAAGCTCAGGATGGGCCGGGCGCGCAGCTCGTCCACTCCGCCGGCGATGGCCGCCGCCATCTCCACGAGATAGCGCGCCGGCTTCTCGCCGACGGTGGTCACCGTCTGGAAGTGCTTGCTCGTGGTGGTGAACACCGCCTCAGCGTCGTGGAGCGCCTTGGTGGCCGGCGGCACGTCCTGACTGGTGACCACCGGTCCCCAGTAGTAGCTGATGTTGGGGAGCGCGTCGACGAAGCGGGCGCTGTCCGCAACGTCCTGCTTGGTGCTCGGACGCTTCTCGCCCTTGTGGTGGTCCCAGACGAACACGCCGGAACCGTCGTTGCTCAGGTAGCAGTGCTTGCCGTCGATGAGCATGTCCGAGGCAGGATCGCGACCGGCGAGCACGTAGCTGTCCGGCACCTGGGAGACGGCCTCCATGACGACCGCGCGCGGCAGCTTGGCGATCTGGGTCGCGCGGTCCACCTCGCAGCCGTTCTCCGCCAGCACGTCGAGAGCGCGCTCGCTGGGGAACCGGATGCCGACGGTCTCGAGCACCTCGAGGGTAGCCTCGTGGATGCGCTCGAGCTCGCTGGCACTCAGGACATCCCACCCGAGATGGGGGGTGATCGGATTGATTCGGGAAGTCATTGCGTCAACCTCGCTGGAGTCCGTCGACGACAGGTCGGGTGTGAGTCGAGCAGGGCGGGCAGTCGCGGTGACGCCAAGAGGGAGCCCGTCCGCGACAGGCGGGGGGGCTTAGAGGCCGCAGGCGCGGTTGATGGTGCTGATGCTGCTGCTCGATGCGTCTGGCACGAGCCGGAGTCTATCACCGCCCCCGCCCGCGAGAAACCGCCGCGTTGCCCGTCGATGCAGGGATTTCTGTACTCCGTCACGAACCGGGTCTGGCTGCCTCGACGTCCGCGAGGATCGCATCGAGGCCCCGCTTCACGTCGTCCGGCAGCTCGAAGGCGCGCGGCTCGGAGCGAAGCTCCGCGACCCGCACCCGGAGCCGGTCGAGCAACGTCTGGGACCCGTTCGCCTGCCACGCGTCATGGCGCGTCGTGTCGAAGAGGTCGCTCTGCCAGATGCTGCGGAAATGCTCGCGCGTGTAGGGCCGGGCCAGGTGGTTGCCGCCCGGCCCCACCGTCTTGATCTCGTCCAGCGCCAGCGACTCGTCGTCGACGAGAAGCGGCGCCATGAAGGCCTTCGACCAGCCGATCAGGTGGTCGCCGAACACGATCGACTCGTAGCTTGCCTGCAGTCCGCACTCCAGATACCCCACGTCGTGCAGCAGCGTGCCCCGGCTCATCGTACCGAGGATCGCCGTCAGGGCCGCCTCGGCGCTCCACTGTTCGTCCAGCAGCTTGCTGTCCGTGTGTGCCGCGTAGGCGAAGCTGGGCAGGTCGTACCAGCGTGCCAGGTCCGTCTGCGCCTGGTGGCCGCGGAACACATCCGCCGAGGAGTACACCTCGTTCATGGTCTTCATGTTCATGGCGCCGACGCCGACGCCCCACACGAACGGCGCCCCCGGGCGCACAGCTTGGCTCAGCACCAGACCCGCGAGCACCTCGGCGTTGGCGACGACGATCACGGAGGCGATGCTCGCCGGCGCTGTGCTGCCCGCATTCGGCGCCGGCGCCCAGATCAGCGGGATGCCGAGCTCGGCACAGGCGATCGCCTTGCTGGCCCCGTCCTCGTCGAAGAGGAGGGGAGGCACCGGCATGGCATAGATGGCGAAGCTGTCGCGCTCGCCGGCCAGGGCGGCCATCTCCTGCAGCTTTGGCAGGATATGCCCGTCGCGCGGCGCGACGACGAGCGGCTTGCGCGTGCCGCGCAGCATCGCGTCCACCTGGACCAGGTCGTCGATGGCCTGTGGCGCATCCTCGGGCAGGCCCATGCTCATCACGAAGTCGATGTGAGGCAGCTTCTCGCAAAGCGCGGCCATGCCCTCGACGTCTGCCCGGCGGACCCTGCGGCGCTCCCACGTGTCCGGGTCGCAGATGTACAGCACGTCTGAGCCGGTACCGCAGTACGAGTGCGCGGCGTCCAGGATGAGCGGCTCGGTGTCACCCCCGCGTGGCTTGACGACCCAGTCGCGAGGCGCCGATGCGAGGGCTCGCTCCACCAGCTCCGCGGGGATGCGGACGCGCGTCCCGTCCACCCGCGCGCCGGCGTCGGCGAACAGCTCCACCGCCGGCGCGTAGTGCACGTCGATGCCCGTCTCCTCCAGCACCTCCAGCGTCGCCTCGTGCGCACGCCGGCAGGCGTCGTCGTCCCACATGGTCAGGCGGGCAGCGTCCACTGCGTGTCCTCCTCGCTGGTCGAGTTCGTCCGCCCCGGCTGGACGGCCTCTTGTTGGACGCGCGGTCACAGCCGTTCCGTCATCGGGGCGGCTGGACATGCGTCCTGCCGCCCGGGATGCTAGCGGTCATGGACGTCGGTGAAGTCCGCGAGGCAGGTCTCTGCATGCAGTGCGGCACGTGCATCGCCGTGTGCCCTGCCCGTGCCATCGAGCTTGACTGGGACGTGACGACCGGCTACGCGGTCATCGTGCACCGCGCGCGGTGCACCGACTGCGGGATCTGTCTCGAGGCGTGTCCGGGACGGGGACTCGACTTCCGTCCGGGGGCATGGTGGCGCGAGCGCAACGCGGACGCCGCCTGCCGCGACTTCCTCGGCCCCTGGCGGCGGCTCTCGTTCGGCTGGGCCGCGGACTCGACGGTCCGCCACGCCGGTGCGTCGGGCGGCGTCGCAACGGCCCTCCTGGCCGCCCTCCTCGAGGAGGGCTTCGCGGACGCCGTCCTGGCGGTGGGCATGAGCGACGAGCAGCCGCTCCAGGCCGTCGGCGTCGTCTGCCGCACGCCCGCTGAGGTCGCCGCGTGCCGGGGGTCCAAGTACGACGTCGTGGCCGTCAACACGCTGCTGCGCACGGTCCTGGATGAGCCCGGCCGGTATGTGCTTGTCGGCCTGCCGTGCCACGTTCAGGGACTGAGGCTCGCGCAGCGCCGCTCCCGGCGTCTCCGCGAGCGTGTGGTGCTCACCCTCGGAATCTTCTGCGGTCTCACCTGCGAGCCACGTGCGACCGAGGTGGCCGCTCTCCAGGCCGGGCTGGACCCGGCGCATCTCCGATCCGTCTCCTACCGTGGGCCGGGCTGGCCGGGCGGTATGCGGCTCGTCACGCGGGACGGCCGCGTGCGGCAACGCGGCTACCCCGACTACTTCGACCGTCACCTCGCAGCGCACGCTCCACCCCGATGCCGCGTCTGTCCTGATGCCCTGGCCGAGCTGGCGGACATCTCAGTTGGAGACACGTGGCTCAGGCGGTTCGAGGGCTCCGACGGCGTGAGCGACCTCATCGTCCGCACGCCGGCCGGCGAGCGCGCGGCAGCGGCCGTCGCGGACCGGCTGCACCTCCAGGACGCGACCCCCGAGGAGATGGTCGCGTCCCAGGCCGCGACCTACCGCGTCAAGCGGGACGTCCTGCGCGGCCGGCTGGCACTGCGCGCGGCGGCCGGCCGCCCGGTGCCCGCCTACCCGGGCCTCGACCTGCGCGCCGGACCTCGCGACATCCTGCTTGGCGCGCTCGACGTCGGCCGAGAGACACTGTACCGGCGACTGGCTGACCGGCGGTTCCCCAGCCGGGTGGGTCTCAGCCGCGCCGCAACGTGACGCCCTTGGGCATCGACACGTCGAGGCCGCGCCGCAGAACGCGCGAGACGAGGTCGGACCTGCTGCCCCCGATCCTTCCTCCGGGACTTCACAGCGCTCGATCGCCGTGGGCGGCCCCGACACCGGAGGTGACCGCCTCGCGGGCAGCGATCAGAGACCCGCCTGCTCCCTGATGACGGCCCAGCGCTCCGGCTCGAGATTCGCCGCACCCAGATCCCTGATGCCCTCCAGCGCCGGTTCCGGCAGTGACGCCTTGGCGTCTGACAGCATGCTCACGAGCTCCTGCCGGTTGAGCCCCCTGAACATCCAGCCGAGCCAGTCGAGCACCAGTTGCGGCTTCGCCGACGCCATGATCGCCTTCTGGATGGCCGCGAGTCCCTCGTCGGTGAAGTGCTCCCACATGACGGGCACGATGGTCTGCTCCTCGTGGGCCAGATGCTCGAGGTAGAAGGCGGCCAGTTCGTTGAAGCGTTTGTTCAGCTCCGCGCCGGCGTCCGGTCGAGACGCCGGTTCCGCCGTTTCCGTGGCAGATACGGCGTCGCCGGCGATCGTGAGGAGCGTTTCGATCGTCTCGTGCTGTGCCTCCAGCCCATCGATCAGCGTTTCGTCGAACGGGCGTACCTGCGGGAAGACGATCTCCTCCTCCGTGTGGTGGTGTTCTCTCAGGAGCGAGAGGACGGGGATGAGGTCCGCGGTGGTCGTCGTGGCCGCTCGATCGTCAGCGAAGTCGGCGGTCTGGAGTCTCCCGCCGGCGTCGTACACCATCGCCCTGATGGCCTTGTGGATAGCCGTGAAGAGGTCGGGTCGCGACATCTGGGTCACCTCCGAGGCGCCTGCCGTCCTTCACAAGTGTGCCTGATGAGGCCGACTCCTGCAGGCACATCGGCGTTGACGTCAGGAATCTGGACGAACTTCGCGCGCCGCCTCATCGGGGCGGCGCGGATTTGTCGGCGAAGTTGAGCGGCGCGCACCGGATGCACTTTACTCGCGCGCGCGCCGCCCGTACGCTGCAACCTTGCGAGCGACGGGGCGCCCCTCTGCCACGCCCGTGAGGCCGGGCGGCCTTCCACGTATCCGCCTCACCCGTCGTCTCGGCGCCCACACATCGCCTGCGAGCGGAGGTGCTTCAGTGAAGAGAAACCTGCACGCCGGGCGGCCCAGCTCGGGGGGGCTCAGCCTGAACGTGTTCACCGAGGCTGAGCTCGACGACATCCATCTCGGATCGCTCGAGGTCCTCGAGCGAACCGGCGTCTGGGTCGAGGCCGACGACGCGCTCGACATCTTCAGCGACGGCGGCTGTGTCGTCGACCGGGAGACGCGGCTCGTCCGCATCCCGCCCTATCTGGTCGAAGACGCCATCCGCTCTGCCCCGCCGAAGAGCTTCCTCTGCGGACGCGACCCCCGGCAGGACATCGTCCTGGAGGCGGGTCGCGTCTACGTCTCCAACTTCGACGAAGGCATCATGATCGTCGACCCGCGCAGCGGCGAGCACCGCCATCCGGTCCTCCGCGACGTGCACGAGGCGGCGCGTCTGGTCGACGCGCTTCCCGACATCGACACTTACGAGTCGGCCGTGCACCCGAGCGACGTCCCGGAACAGACCGCCAGCCTGCACAAGTGGCTGGCGGCCATCGAGAACACGGGCAAGCCGGTCGGCACTGAGGCCACCAGCGCCTACGACTGCCGCAAGCTGGTCGAGATGGCCACGCTGATCGCGGGCGGCGAGGACGAGTTCCGCCGCCGCCCGCTCATCGGCTTCGGGGTCTGCCCCGTCAGCCCGCTCAAGCTGCCGCGCGACGCCACCGAGGTGATCATCGAGTCGGCGCGCGCCTGGTGCCCGGACACGATCCTCAGCATGGCCATGTCCGGCGGATCGTCCCCCGTCACGTTGGCGGGGACGCTCGTGCTGCACAACGCAGAGGTGCTCAGCGGCATCGTGCTCGCGCAGTTGGTGGAGCGCGGCTGTCCGGTGACCTACGGCTCCTCGACCACAGCCATGGACCTCAAGCTGGCGGCGGCGTGCGTGGGCTCGCCTGAGCTCGCCCTGTTCTCCGCCGCCTGCGCCCAGATCGCGAGGCGCTACTTGCTCCCGAGCTTCGTGGCGGGGTTGTAGGCAGACTCCAAACTCGGTGACGCCCAGACCGGTCACGAGAAGACCCTCACCGGACTCCTCCCTGCGTTGGCAGGCGCCAACCAGATCTACGGAGCCGGGATGATCGAGTCGGGCGTCACCTTCGACCTGGGACAGCTCGTCATGGACGACGAGATCGCCCGCATGATCAAGTTCGCCG